>JARFQM010000022.1 GCA_029287755.1 Desulfofustis sp.
CTGAAGTCTGTTGCCGTCGTTATCAACGATCTCCCAGCGGTCTGCATAATGTTCCCAACCGGTGTCCTCGTGCGAGACCGTCACAGAGAAGTTGTAGACACCTTGGCTCTTTACATCGACATCGACCTTGACAACGTCGGCTTCCCCGGCGAAGGCGTTCATATTCTGGCAAGCCAGACATGCAACGAGCAAGACAAATTTTCTAACCATCGCATTGACCATTTTTAGCCTTTGCTATCCGGCATTTTTATGCCGAGCGAGTCGGCCTTGGCGGCAAACTCACGTGCCTCGCGTGACGGTTTGCCGTTGTTCGGGTCAATCCAGCTCTTCTCGGCCAGCCACGCCTGTGCCGCAACATCATCTCCGGCGATCAGCAGGCGTATCAGTTCGACTTCCAGGCCGGACATGCGCATGGCATTCAACCGGTAGTCCTGAAAGGCTTCCCAGGTAAAGGGAACCCAGCGGGCGACGATCTCCTCGCCGATCAGGGTGGCATACTGGCGGATTTCGTACTGCGCATGTTCGTCCATGCGCAGGGCGAGGAAGTGTAGCAGGTTGTGCAGATCGATCGACCAGTAGGCCTCCGTGTAGGTAGAGAGAGGCAGGTCCTTACGGGCCTGCTCCCGGGCCACGCCGCGTTCAATGCGCGCCTGGTAAAGATCTCTTGCGGAGCGGTGGAAGGCCTCTTCTTCGGCAGTCAGTTGCTCACCCTGTTGGATATCGAGGAACCCCTCGCTGCCCTGCTTGTTCAGGGCCGTCTGCAGCCGCCACTCACCCGGCAGGGTCCCCTGCTGGTCGGCAATCGCCTCTGAATAGCGGGTGCTGTACTCATTGACCGACGCGGTGCGGTGACGGATCCATTGTCGCCAGCAGTCCATCGGCACACGGAGATGCAACTTCAGTTTGCACATTTCGAAAGGGGTCGTGTGCGCATTGCGCAACAGGTAGCGAATCAGGCCGCGATCCTCATGTACCTGTTTCGTCCCGGCTCCGTAGGAAACTCGCGCGGCCTGCACAATGGCCGCATCGTCACCCATGTAATCGATGACCCTGATATGGCCATGATCAAGGACCGGAAAAGTCTGGCCGAGAATATTGTCGAGAGCGCGAACTGTCGCGCGGTTGATGTGGGTGTTCTTCATGTCATCTTCCTTTCAGTGGCCTTAAGCCCATATCAGTAAACAGTCTATTTCTGACCGGCACGAAATGCCAGTTTTTTTCGATAATACAACATCCCCAGAATATCAGAACAAAGCCACTCAGAAGCAGGCCTTCCCTTCCCCTTTCAGGGCCTCTCCATCAGGCAACCGCCAGACGGGCGAATTTCTGCAGAATAGAGTTCGCATCCGGTGTCTCGCGCAGGGCGCTCAACAGTGCCGCGGGCCTCTGTCCGGCGTCGGTCAGGCTGTCGGCCTGGGCCTGGATGTAGTCCCGCATGATGCGGCTGTCATATTCCGGGTGGAACTGCACGCCCCAGGCACAGGGCCCTAAGCGGAAGGCGTGATGCGGTTCGAAATCATTTTCGGCCAGGAGCACGGCGCCGGGCGGCAGGGTCAGCACTGACTGGGAGTGGGTCGTGTGTACCGGGAAGTGCGCCGGCAACCCGGAGAAGAGAGGATCCTTCCGGCATGCCGCGCGCAGCCGGACATCGAAGGTTCCCACCTCCTTGCCCTGCGGGTGGTAATCAACCTGACCGCCCATGGCCCGGCCGAGCAGTTGATGGCCGTAACAGATGCCCAACAGGGGGATTTCCGCCGTCACGATTGCTTGAATCCAGGCTTCAATGGCCAGGCTCCATGGCAAGTTGTCGGTGACCATGCAGTGAGCACCAGTGATGACTGCTCCACAGCAGTCCTTGGATGAGGGCAGTTGCCCGGATCGGACGGCATCGACCACTTCGACAAGCTTGCGCTCCAGACCTGAAGCCCGTCGGGTCATCTCCTCGAAGTCGCCGTAATTTTTCGCTGTTTCCGGAAACGTCGAACCGGCCTTGATGATGAACAGTCTTTTCATAGTTTTAACCGAAAGCATCCCGTCCGGTCGTCAGCAGCGTCCCGCCATTTTCAAGTGGGCAGGTAGCAAACATCACGACGATCGAGATAATCATGGTCGGAATCAAAAGACCGAACAGAAAGGCCGGATGTGACAGGATCTTTGGATATGGCTGGTGGAAAAAAGGAATAACGATGAGCATGATCGGGAAAACCACGAGCAATGACAGCAGCGGAAAAGCGATCGGCCAGGCCAGGTAGTTCATGCCGACCAGCAACGTCTTGCCGATAATTCTCGTCATGATGATGAACGAGATGAACCAGACACCGAACTGTGTGACGCTGGTCAGGATGGCACAGGTTGCCGCCGACAGTAACAGGTGTCCCAACTTCTTCATTGTGCCTCAATGGCCGGTGTGACTGGTTGAGTACGTGCTCAACTGGAAGCGTCGCGGAAAAGTGCCGTGGAGAAATAGCGCTCCATACGGTCCGGGAAGACCGTGACTATTCTCATTGCCGGGTCGAGCTGTTTGGCGACTTCAAGGGCGGCGGCGAAGTTAAGGCCGCTGCTCGGCCCTACGGCAAAGCCTTTTCTGATCAGGGCCCTGGTCGTCTCCAGGGCCTGCTCTTCTTCGACTTCGATAGTGATCATCCCATCCAGATCTGCCGAGCGCAGAATTCCCGACTGGTTGTCCATAACCCCGGGGACACAGGTGCTGAAACTACAGCATTCGGCCTGGCGAAAGCAGCCATTTGTATAGCAGGCATCCTCACTGATGCATACGGGTCGTGCCAGAACCGGAATCGTCTTGCACCCTGAATCGTGAAATCCCCTGTACAAACCGACCAAAGTCCCCCCGGTCCCGACCCCACTGACCACAGCCCCTGCAGAACGGCCAGGAATTTCTGCCAGAATCTCATGCGCAGTGCCACGTCGGTGAGCTTCGGCATTGTCATGGTTATCAAACTGACGGGGCAGGTAGGCTCCTTCATTGCGGGCGATCTCTTCGGTCAAAGCAATACAACCATCCATTCCGGATTCCGCTGGACAAAGGCGCACATTCCCCCCGTAAGCGCGAATCATTTTGACCCGTTCATTGCTGACACCTTCCGGCATCACGGCCACAAAACGCAATCCCATCTGGGCGCAGACCATCGCCATGGCAATGCTGGTCGAGCCGCTTGATGCTTCACAAACCAGTGAGCCGGTTTGAAGGGTTCCTTCACGCCAGGCCTTGGAGAGGATGTACGCTGCGATCCGGTCCTTGGTGGAGCCGGAAGGATTGAGGTATTCGAGTTTGCACCAGATTTGTGGATACCCTGGTGCGAGCTGTACCGCTTGTAATGGTGTTGGTGCCACCGATTCGACCAGGCGACTAAGGCCTGGAAGTTCAGATTTTATCGACATATACCCTCACGCGTTCAGTGTGGAAGAAGAACTTCCGAGCTGAAATTGAAGCGGTAGATTTCAAAAGAGCCGCCTCTCTCGAGTAACTTGAGATCGATTTCGGCGGCACCATTTTCATAGCTTGCGTCGACCTTGTATTCAAGAATAGTCTGCTGGCCGATGTCGGTTTCCTGGTCAACGTGAGCCTTGGTGAATTCTGGCTTTTCAAGGCTTTGCAAAGCTCCCAGTTGGGAGAAAAACTCCATCGCCCGGGCATACTTGTCTTCTGGAATGGTTGCGGCAATCTCCGGGACCATCAGAGCCTTGGTGGCGACAGGGTCCCAACTCGAGATTACCGGGATAACGTTCTGAATATAGGGGATTGCAAGCTTGTCATATTCTGAGCCCTGGTATTGTTTATAGAAAATGCTCCCGCCAATGATGATGAGCATGCTGACGGCCCAGAATGCAATTAACCTAATATAATTCGTGTGCTTTTTCACAAATGACCTTTCATGTTCTGACTTATTGTTGAGCCTTGAGGAATGCTGCTATCGATCTGCGATAGCCAGTCGCGCACCGAAACCGAGAAAGACGGCCCCGGTCGCCCAGCGCATGGCTTTTTGTACCTTGCCAGATTTTTTCAACCTGCGTGATATACCGCTGCTGAAGAAAATCAGGTGAGTATGAACAATGCCGGCAACCAGGGCGTGCATGGCGCCCATTGCGGCGATCTGCAGTTCCGGATGACGTGCTCCGGGGGTGACAAACTGAGGCAGCAGGGCGAGCATCAAGAGGGATATCTTCGGGTTGAAGATGCTCGCGAAGGCGCCATTGCGAAAAATGACCCATGTCGACGCTCCCGGGGCTTGATTCATCCGACCAAGGGTGGTGCCACCCCGAAACGCCTGCAGGGCCAGGTACACCAGGTAGGCGACGCCGAGAAATTTGAGAGCGTGGAAGGCGGTCGCAGAGTATTGCAGTACCGCCGCCAGACCGAGGGCAACGGCCAGAGCATGGCATAGGATGCCGGCGGAGTTGCCAAGGTTGCCGATCATGCCGCATTTCCTGCCGTGCCCGAGCGTGGTTGATATGGTGTATGCCCAGCTGGGCCCGGGAGACAGTGCGATCATCAGGCTCACCGTGAGAAAACCCAGGTAGGGTGTGACGTTGCTCATACAGTCCTCAGTTCGTTAAAATTCCCGGAGAAGGGTATCATTTTAAATTTCGGGACACCATACTTAATTATCCCG
>JARFQM010000028.1 GCA_029287755.1 Desulfofustis sp.
CCAGGATCCGGTGATCGTCAACAAACTTCAGGCAGCTCTCCACAGCCACGAGATCGCTGATACAATGGCTTATAATTTCATGGCGACTGCACCACTCCCAGGCCCTGGCAGCCACTTTTTTAGCCCCCAGGGAAGTAGCAACGGTGGCAATGCGCTCGAGTTCCACGTGCGAGCCAGCCGACAGGGAGGCAGCCAGCGATGCGGCCCCATCGGTTTCCACTGCGAGGACCGGAGTATCGGACAACCCATTTTTGTGGAGTCCCTCCACAACGCCGCAGAGCAGACCGCCGCCGCCAACCGAGAGCACCACCGCGTCGGGACGCAGCCCAGTCTCGACCGCTTCGTCTATTAATGTCGCGTGGCCTTCCCAGAGCAACGGGTCGTCAAACGGATGAATCAGCTCACTGTCCGGCCCGCAAAGACTCCGGGCGTGATCATGGGCCTCCTGCCATGATTCACCAGTGACAATCACCTCTGCCTGTTCGCTGCGGATCGTGTCGATGGCTCGTTCAGGGGTTGACACGGGCACCACTACGGTGACCGGGACACCCAGCTTCCTGCCGCAATAGGCCACCGCGATGCCGGCGTTGCCGCCCGAAGAACTGATCAGCTTCTGCACCCCCCTGCGCACATGATGGCTGCAGGCCCGGCCGATACCCCTGAGCTTGAATGAACCGCTGGGCTGCATGGCTTCCATTTTCAGCCAGACTTGCGAGCCGGCGATTCTGGAAAGCGGCGTCGATTCCAGCAGCGGCGTTTTGATGTGCAATGGATTCATGGCATGTTCCCGGTCTCAGGAAGTGAGCGAGTCACGCAGGCTGGTGAGATCGACCCTGGAGGTAAAATCGAGGCTCAACGGGGTCACCGCCACCTGCTTCTCAACCGCCAGTGCATAGATGTCCGAATCGCTCTCGAGCTCATCTTGAAGCACCTGAATGCGGGTCTTGAAATCACACACCCTGGTGTCGATCGAGGTGTTGTCGAGATTCTTGGTATAGTAGGAAGAGCGGGACAGCCTGGTCATTCGCCAGCCGGTGTGTTCGTCCGCCCCCTCGGGGACATCGATCTTGAGCAGGTCGACATCGGCGGGCAGCTGCGTATCCAGGACACACCTGGTGAACTTCCTCACAAAGTGGGCAGCTCCCCGCCAATCCTGCGAGGTGTAGTTGTGGTGGGAGGCGATATCTGTCTGTTTGGATACGGCCAGGCCCACGACCCCATGGCTGGAGGCCTCGAGGGCTGCACCAACGGTGCCGGAACAGCTGATCATGTTGCCCAGGTTTTCGCCGTAATTGATGCCGGAGATCAGGATGTCGGGTTTTACTTCACGAAACAGGGTAAACATCGCGTGGCGCACCACCTGCGCCGGTGAACAGGGGCAGTGATACGCCTCGACACCGGAGTCGCCGCCGGGATAGTCGAACCGTTCGAGCCGGGACTGCTTGTTGCCGGTCAAGCCCCTGCCTGTGGCCGTCTGCTGATCGGTGGGGGCGACGATGGTGATCCTGCCGAGATCGGCGACCGCTTCCACCGCCGCCCTGAGCCCGGGGGATTTTATACCGTCGTCGTTGGTGATTACGATATGTATGTCTTTCATCTTTCTTGTTTCGTGCTCCTGTTGTTCACCGCGGCTTGCAGGCCTCCACCTCGAGGCGCACCATGGCCACATGCGCCCGGCCCTGTGCATCAAGCGGTTCAATATTCAAATAGCCCTCGGCAAGTTCATCGATGAACGTGTCCCTATCCGGTTCGTCAAGCCGGGCGGTGTAAGGCAGCCAGGTCGTTCTGATCCAGCCCTTGAGCCCTTCGATGCCGTCGTGGGCCATGTCCTTGTCCATCAGTTCCACCCGCCGGTCAATGAATCCTGCCTCGCCCAACAGCTCCTGATAGTACTCAACCCCATGGAACCCATAGGGAAATTCAAACCCCTCAAAATAGCGCCGGTACCTCGGCGACTGCATTATTGCATCCAGGACTCCGATAATGGTTTGGGCATTACCCTGCCCGCCCATCTGCAGCAAAATCCTGCCGCCCGGCTTCAGACAGGCGTGGATCGCCTCGACCACCGGCCGGTGGTCTTTGACCCAGTGCAGCGCGGCATTGGAGAATACCACATCGAAAGTTGGAGCGAAGCTCATATCGACCGCATCCAGCAGCCTGAACGCCAGGTTCGGGTGCTCTTTCGGCGGGTAGCGTCTGGTCGCCAGCTCGATCATCGACTCCGAATTGTCGACGCCGAGCACGCTGCCGCCGCTCAGCAGACCGGCTATTTCCGCCGTCACCTTGCCGTCGCCGCAGCCAATATCGAGCAGCTCCTCAGTTCCCGTCAAGGCGAGTTTTTCAATGAGTTCGCGGGCCCAGCGCTGCTGTTCCCCTGAATGAAGCTCGTAATCCCTGCTGTCCCACTGGTAGGTTCCCATGGCTGAGCCGATATCGGATTTTCTCACCCCTGCTTCAAACCGGCCGTAACGATACCCGCACCGATGAGGGCCGAGCCCCCGCCCCGGTTGAGCCAGCGCCGGGTGGACTGTTTTTGCAGAAGTTGATTGAACTGACCGGCGAACTGCCCATAGACCAACGCGTTCACTCCGGCCAGGGTCAGAAAGGTAGCCCCTGTCTCTTATACACATCTCCGAGCCCACGAGACGGCACTAAGGATCTCGTATG
>JARFQM010000138.1 GCA_029287755.1 Desulfofustis sp.
CACCAGACCTGTCCAGCCTGCAACGGCCGGGGACAGGTGATCCGCTCCCAGGGTTTTTTTCAAGTCAGTTCCACCTGTCCGCAGTGCCACGGCGAGGGGGCGATCATCACCGATCCTTGTGATGACTGTCGCGGCAGCGGGCTGGTAAATAAGACCAAGAAAGTTTCCATCAAGATTCCCGCCGGCGTCGACAGCGGGGCCCGCATGCGGCTCAAAGGTGAAGGCGAGGGCGGCAGAAGAGGCGGCCCTGCCGGTGATCTCTACGTGATCATCGATGTTGAACCGCATGATTTTTTCGGCCGTGAAGGCGACAATATCTACTGCCGTTTGCCTGTTTCCATGGTCGATGCTGCCTTGGGTGTAAAAACGGATGTAGTGACCATCCACGGTACCAAGAAGCTGACCATTCCCGAGGGCAGCCAGTCAGGGGAGGTGTTTACCCTGCGGGGCGAGGGAGTGAAAAATCTGCGTGGCCGCGGCCGCGGCGATATGTACGTCGAACTTCAGGTGCTGACGCCGACCAATCTCTGTGAGGAGCAGAAAAAGGTTCTCCGGGAGTTCGATACCCTGTGTGATAAGCATGGCCAGAACAAGGAGCATGAAGGATTTTTCACCAAGCTGGTAAACGAGGTGATGGGTAAGACAGGATAGAGCGGGTACGGATGGCCGACAACAGAGACACTAGATTGACCCACTTCGATGCGGACGGCAAGGCCGTTATGGTCGATGTCGGGGGCAAGCAGGAGACCCGGCGGGTTGCCGTCGCCGCCGGCAGTGTCGCCATGAGCCGGGTGGCGTTCGACCTGGTCAAAAGCGGATCCATGGCCAAAGGCGACGTACTCGGTGTGGCGAGAATTGCAGGCATAATGGCGGCAAAAAATGTCGATCGTCTCATTCCGTTGACCCACCCTCTGCTGATCAACAGAGCCGAGGTGGATTTTTCCTTCGACGAGGAGGACTGTCGGGTGGAAATCGAGGCCATGGTGTCGATCACCGGCAAGACAGGAGTTGAAATGGAGGCGCTGACAGCCGTATCGGTGGCGGCGTTGACCATCTATGATATGTGTAAGGCTGTGGACAAAACGATGAAGATCGGCGATATTCGTCTGCTCAGCAAAACGGGAGGCAAAAGTGGCGATTTCAGTCGTGCCGACTGAATCACCCGCTGGTGTCTGACTTCCTGTTCGTAACGGATAATAGGAGAATTTTGGATGGACAACAAGTTATTGGAAAAATTCAAAAAACAGCTCGTTGAAAAACGTCAGGAGATTCTCAGCGAAGCTGACAAAACACTGGCCGAGATGACCGATCAAAACTCTAATGTTCCCGATCCCAATGACCGGGCCACGATCGAGTCAGACCGTAGTTTCGAGCTTCGCATCCGGGACCGGGAGCGGAAATTGCTGTCGAAAATCGAAGACGCGCTCATCCGGATCGATGAAGGCGAGTACGGCATCTGTGAGGAATGCGGCTGCGATATCAACGTCAAGCGTCTCGAGGCGAGGCCGGTGACGACGCTGTGTATCGACTGCAAGACCCTTCAGGAAAAAAAGGAAAAGTCACAGGGCCAGTAATTTATGCCCCAACTCAGGAGAGACCCGGTTCTTGGACGATGGATCATTATTTCCAAGGAGCGGAGAAAACGGCCGAATGATTTTGTTATCGAGGAGGCCAAGGTAATTGGCGGGTTTTGTCCGCTCTGCCCGGGGAATGAGTCGTTCACCCCGCCGGAGGTGCTGGCCTACAGAAACGGCACCGCCACCATAGGAGACGGTCCCGACTGGCAGGTAAGGGTCGTACCCAACAAATATCCGGCCCTCAAGATCGAGGGCGAGCTGGGCAAGGAAGCCGAAGGGCTTTACGACCGGATGAACGGCATTGGCGCCCACGAGGTCATTATCGAATGTCCCGATCATCGCGACATCTTCTGGAACCTGCCGCTCGAACACCTGGCCCTGGTCTTCAGAGCCTATCGCGACCGGCTCAAGGATCTCGAACGCGATTCCCGGTTCCGTTACGTGATGATCTTCAAGAATTACGGCAAGGCGGCGGGCGCCTCCCTGGAACACAGCCATTCACAATTGATCGCTCTGCCGGTGCTGCCGCGCATGCTGGTGTCAGAGTTTACTGGTGCCGAATCCTACTACCGCTACAAGGATCGCTGCATATTCTGCGACATCGTCAGCCAGGAACTCCAGCAGGACATCAGGGTGGTGTGCGCCAACGAGCATTTCATCACCATTTCACCATTTGCGCCCCGCACACCGTTTGAAATGTGGGTTTTGCCCCGCAAACACGCCTCCGGCTATTGTGCGACAACCCAAAGCCAGGAGATGCTGATGGCCCTGGCGCACATATTTTCAGAAACCCTCAAACGGCTGGAAAAATGTATACCGAATGTGCCTTACAATTTCGTGCTGCACACCCAGCCGCTGCGGTCGGGTGAGATGGAGCATTTTCACTGGCATTTTGAAATCGTCCCCAAATTGACCTCTATTGCCGGTTTCGAATGGGGTTCGGGCTTCTATATAAATCCCATGCCCCCCGAGGAAGCTACCAGATACTTACGCGAATCTCTGGATAGCTGAAGGAGTTTTTCATGAAAACCATACTGCTTGTCGACGACGACGAATCCATTCAACTGCTCTACCAGGAGGAGTTCAAAGAAGCGGGCTACAAGGTGGTCTCGGTCTATGATGGGAGTGAAGCGATTGAGGTGTTCAAGAACACCGCGCCCGATCTGGTCATTCTCGATATCCAGATGCCCGGCCTGAACGGCATCGAGGTGCTGCGCCAGATCAAGATGGTCGATGCGTCGGTGCCGGTGATTCTCAACAGCGCCTACCAGGAATTCAAGCAGGATCTGGGGGCCTGGGCCTCGGACGAATATGTGGTCAAATCCTCAGACATCGGTGAGTTGATGACTGCGGTAGAAAAACACATCGGTTGAGCAAGGCGGTTTCCTGGAACGACGCGAGATGAAGGATATTCAAAACCAGATCGACCACCGCCGCATCGACATTAAAAAGGTGGGGGTGAAAACCATCACCTATCCGGTAACGGTGCTCGACAAGGCGCAGGCCAGTCAGAAGACGGTGGCCACCGTAAACATGTACGTCAATCTGCCGCATCGGTTCAAGGGCACCCACATGAGCCGTTTCATTGAAATACTGAACCGCTACCACGGTAAGATAGACATCAGTCAGTTTCACCTTATTCTCGAAGAGATGAAGCGGCGGCTCGATGCCGAGGCCGCCCATCTGGAGATGATCTTTCCTTTCTTTCTGCACCGGAAAGATGATCTCGATACTCTCGAGGTGAGACAATACGACTGCACTATGCACTGTTATCTCGAACAGGAAAATGATCTGCGCCTCGATATCAGCGTACCAGTGGCCCATCCTTTCAACGGCGGCAGGCAGGACGCCACCGCTCCGGTGCTGGGACTCTGGGGAAAAGTGCTGGTGAGCGTGCGATTCAACAGGTTCATGTGGCTCGAAGACCTGATTGATATGGTTGAGTCGATAACCCGGTCGGAATCATTCTTCAGTATCGAGGATGACAGCACCAAGCTGGTGGAATCCTTGCTGGCAAAACTCGAGCAGAGATTTTCCCGGCTCGAGGAACTGGCCTGGTATGAAATTACCGTGGAAAACGAGTCCCAGGGGTATTCTCTGTTTGCCAGAACCTCCGGTCCCGATAATAATCGACCGCACTAAGCATAACAAATAACTGTTTCCAACGAGAAAAGGTTCCCATGAGCGACTTACTATTTGAGATCGGCAGCGAGGAAATTCCGGCCTCCTTCATTCTCCCCGCGGCGGGTCAATTGGAGCGCATGTTCCGCGACAAGATGGAAGCGCTCGGACTGGAGTTTGATTCTATCGCCCCGTATGCCACGCCCCGCAGATTGGCTCTGCTGGTAAAAGGGGTGGCCAAGGGGCAGCAGGACGTCGAGGAGGTGGTGCTCGGGCCCTCCGCGCAGGCGGCCTTTGACCGGGAAGGCAGGCCGACCAAAGCAGCCGAGGGGTTTGCCCGGTCGAAGGGAGCCGGTATCGACGATCTGGAAGTGGTGGAGACCCCCAAAGGAGAGTATGTGCAGCTGACCAGAACGGTGGTGGGCAAGCGGACGGCCGAACTTCTCCCCGCCCTGCTGCAGGACATGATTCTGGCTCTTTCGTTCCCCAAGTCGATGAAATGGGGCGCCAATCAGCACAGTTTTGCCCGGCCGATTCAGTGGATCGTGGCTTTGTTCGACGGCCAGATTGTCGACTTTGAACACGAGGGTATTGCGGCCGGCAACAAGACGTTCGGACACCGGTTCATGGCCCCGGAGGCGGTGGTCATCGCTGATCCGGACGCGTATGCGGATACTCTGGCAGGGATTTCTGTGATCGGCGATTTTGAGCTGAGAAAAGAAAAAGTGCTGGCCGAGATCAAAGCGGCCGTTGCCGCCGCCGATTTTGGCACCGCTGCTGAGGTTTCGGTGGACGAAGGGCTGCTCGAGACAGTCACCAACCTGGTGGAAGCGCCGTTTGGCGTCTGTGGTCGTTTTGACCATAAATTCCTTGAGGTGCCCGACCAGGTGCTCATCACCTCGATGAGAGAGCATCAGAAATATTTCCCTGTGGTATCCTCCACCGGGAATCT
Source organism: Desulfofustis sp. (assembly GCA_029287755.1). The sequence continues at coordinate 4,651 of JARFQM010000138.1, forward strand.
GCTTCCCGGCTTCGTGGCGGTAAACAATACCCGGGTGATCAATCAGGATCTCACCCGTGAGGGGCACGAACGGGTTCTGCGGGCCAGGCTGGAGGACGCCCATTTCTTTTTTGAGTCGGACAAGAAAAGACAACTCGAAGATCGGGTCGAGGATCTCGGTGGGGTAATATTTCAGGCCTCCCTGGGCTCCATGAAAGAAAAGACTGAGCGTATCGTCAAGCTCACCAGGCTCCTCTCAGAACAGCTTGTCCCGGAGCTGGTCGACGACGCCTGCCGGGCTGCGCTGCTCTGCAAAGCAGATCTGACCACCGATATGGTCGGTGAGTTTCCGAGCCTGCAGGGCGTGATGGGCCGTGCCTATGCACTTCACGATGGTGAAAGCGAAGTCGTCGCCACTGCCATCCAGGAACACTACATGCCGTTGCGCTCGGAAGCCGAGTTGCCGGGTTCGGAAGTGGGCGCCCTGGTCGGCATGGCTGATCGAATCGATACCATAGCCGGCTCTTTCGGCATCGGCCAGAGCGCCACCGGCACCGCCGATCCCTTTGGCTTGAGAAGGTTGAGCCTGGCGTTGCTGCATCTGATCGAAGATCGGTCCTACAGTCTCGATCTTCCCGCCGTCTTTGCCAAGGCACTGGCTCTCTACGGAGACCGGGTAGACGGGTCAGGCGGGACGGTCGACAGAATTGTCCAGTTCGTCCGGGGTCGGTTTGTCAATGACTGTGTCCGTCAGGGGATGGAGCAGAGTGCGGTAGAGGCCGTCGTATCGGTCAAATTTGTCGATGTAACCGACTGCCTGAAAAAGATCAGCGCATTTGCGGGGATCAGAAACGACCAATCTTTCGATCTGTTGGCTGGCTCGTGCAAACGGATCAGAAATATCATCAAGGACAACAAAGGGGCGGCCGTGGATGTTGCTCTTTTCCAGGAGGATGCCGAGAAGAAGCTGTTCAGCACCTATGAGCAGCTTGACGGAATCGGTGCTGAAAAGCTGGCGTCAACCGACTACCTTGGCTTTCTCACCGAGATGATGGCGCTCAAGGAGCCGGTTGATAAGTTTTTCGATGAGGTCATGGTGATGACCGATGATGAGGCGGTGAAAGCGAACCGGCTCAATCTGCTGACCGGCATCAACCGGCTTATCCTTCAGGTCGGTGATATATCGAAGATGCACTCCGAATAGCTGTCTTAATGATCATAAAAAAAGGCTGCTCCGATTGGGAGCAGCCTTTTTTTTAGGCGGGAATATCCAGCCGATCAGCTACTCGGATGGCAGGGCATGCACTTGGCAAATTTTTCAGCCAGTTCTGGCTTTTCCTCTGCTGCTTGCTTGTGACAGTCTTTGCAGTTTTTGTGCGCGGCGCCTTTGAAGCTGTCCAGGCCCTTAGGCATGGTCGCACCCTTGTAGTGGCAGTCCTCGCATTTGCCGATCTCCTGTCCCTCTTCGTAAGCAACCTGCTTGCCGTCCTTGGCGCTGTGATGGCAGTCAGCGCACTGGGCGAATTCCTGATGCTTGGCATGGGGAAATACCGCCGGCTTGGGTTTTTTGGCTTTGTCTTTTTCGGCCTGCAGCGTCATCTCCGCCGGACCTTTATCGGCGGCAATACTGATGCCGGCAACGCAGAAACAGACCGCTACAAAAACGCACATCAACACTTTTCTACTCATAACCTTGCTCCTCATTTAGATTAATCTCCACCTTTCGGCAAAACTGCAACTGAGCCACAATTTATTCCCCATTGTATAACGGGTTTATGAGCATATGTCAAGGTACTACAATATTAAAAAAAACCATTTAACTATTTGAAAACATTATTTAAAAATCATCCTGAACCATAGCTGTGCAGACCGGACAGCAGAAAATTGACGCCATAGTAAGTAAAGATCACCGCCAGCAGGCCGATTAGGGACAGCCAGGCGATGGC
>JARFQM010000165.1 GCA_029287755.1 Desulfofustis sp.
GCCATCTTCAACACCCTCTATTGAGTACCCCCAATTTTCCAAACAAACCTGTACCATCAATCTGGTGGTATATTCATCCTCGGCAATCAGAATTTTCACGTACCCGTCCCTTTTTTGTGAAATTAAATCAATATTTCCCGAACCTTTTGCAAAACTAAGATTTTCGTTCAAAATCAAACCATGCGAGAAATTTTACCACAGGCATATGATTGATATTCCGAGGATAAAATTTTTAGCATAACGCAGAGTGTGGGCGAAAAGATCGTTTTGCAAATGGCTCTCCCTTTTCTGAACAAGACCGTCATCTTCTATTATCCAGATATTGATAGCAATTGTCCAATTGATTTGGCAACAATGGGCTGACATTTAGCGATAATCCATTCGTTTTCCATGAGAATGAAACTAAAAGACCTTCTCAGAGATAAGCTCAGCGACAGTGAGCTGGACTCCCTCATTCAGAGTTACGACCTGGTTGGTGATATGGCGATCACCATCATCCCCCCTGAATTGTCACATCGGCAGCGACTCATCGGGGAAGCGATAATGGCAACAAATAAGAGGATAAAGGTGGTTGCCACGCGAGACGGTCTCCATCACGGCGAGTTCAGAACCATTCCCCTCAAGATAGTAGCCGGTGAGCAGAGAAAAGAAACTCTCCACGTTGAATTTGGGGTACGTCTTCTGGTCAATCCGGAACAGGTATATTTTTCGGTGAGGAGCGGCAGTGAACGAAAAAGGGTCGCCGATCTGGTGCTCCCGGGTGAGGATGTGCTGGTCATGTTCTCGGGCGTCGCGCCCTACCCGCTCATGGTCAACAGATTCAGCCGGGCCGCAGCCATTGTGGGTATTGAGTCAAACCCCATAGCCCATGACTATGCGCTTCGAAACCTGCAGCTGAACAGGGCGGAAGACAGGGTTTCCGTGTTCTGCGGAGATGTTGCCGAAGTGCTCCCGCGACTCGAGGGCAGCTACCACAGGATTATTATGCCCCTGCCGACCGCATCCCTGGACTACCTGCCCCTGGCACTCAACTCACTGAATACCGGCGGCACCATTCACCTCTATTATTTCCGGCCTATCGGCAGGAGTGACAATTCTCTGATTGCCATCGACAACGCCTGCCGCACAGCAGGCAGGAGAGTGGCGCACTCGACAGAGATACCCTGCGGGCATACCAGCCCGAGCACCAACAGAAGTTGTATCGATTGTCTGATTGAGTAATGGCCGCGGTCATTTCGAAAAGGAACCATTTCCGGAGCAATCCAGAAAAACTGCCGGCGCCTCTTTTCACCAAGACCCACAAATCTGGAAAATTATAGACCGTTAATTTTGGCTATTACCAGGGTGATGTCATCCTCGGATTTCCTGCCCAGAGTGAATTGGTTCAACTCCCGGTAGACAGCGTCAAGAATTTCGGCCGCACTCTTGTCCGCGTGCTTTCTGATGATACTCTGATAACGCTCTTTGCCGAACATAGTACCTTCAGTATTAAACGCTTCCCAGATTCCATCAGTGCCAATGGCGATGATCTGCCCGTTCTGCAGCCCTGTCTTACGGTTTTCCATATATTGAAAACCGTCGCTGACCCCGAGGGCGATGCCGCTGCCTTTCAATTCCTCGAATTCATCATGGTCCGGGGAATAAATAAGCGCCGGGTCATGTCCTGCTCTTACCCACTCGAGGTACTGCTCCTCCGGGTCTATTGACAAACAGAAGAGGGTCATGAATTTACCGGTGTCGAGCGTGTCCTGGGCCAGATGATTATTCATTGCGGTAACAATTTCTGAGATGGAACCTGGCTGAGATGCACGCATTCTCAGAAAGGCCCGGGCTGTTGTCATCAACAGGGCAGAATCCACCCCATGACCGGAGATATCGCCAACGACGATATTGAATATCCTTTTGGCCGAATCGGGCCGCCAGATAAAATCATAGTAGTCACCGCCGATCTCATCACAGGAAACGTTCCGACCGGCGATATCCAATCCCCTGACTTTTGGCATTTCCGTGGGCAGCATGCTTTTCTGTACTTCACCAGCCAGCATGAGTGCTTTTTTATGCTCAGTCATATCGGTGACAAAGGCCATGTTTCCTATGGCCTCGCCGCTGTCATCACGAAGCGTGCTGCCGTGGATGAGCACCGGGATCACTCGTCCGTCCTTGCTCACCACTTCACCTTCCAGATTACGCTGCTCTCTGGCAAGATAACTGTCCTTGCTGGCCATCATAAAAGATCTGAAGTCTGCGGTGGCCAGGTCGAGAATGCTTTTGCCCAGCAACTCTTCCCGGGAGTAACCGATCATCTGGCAATAGGCGTTGTTGACATCGACTATCGCGAGGTCCCCGTCCATCAGCACAAACCCCTCTCCTGCAGTTTCAACGATACGGCGGAACTTTTCTTCACTCTTCTGCAACTTCTCTTCAGCCAGGCGGCGCTCGGTGATATCGATCAGGATACCCTGGTTATGAATCTTCTTTCCCTGTCCATCTCTGACCACCGAGGTCTGGTCCTCGACCCAGCGAACATCACCCTCTTTGGTGATGACCCGATAATACTGGGTGTAGTCCTCGACATCAGTCTCGGCGTAATCATTGATCTCTTCTCTTAGACGCTCGATATCATCCGGGTGGACGATCTCGGCAAATCTAATTTTTTCTTCGATAAAATCTCTAGGGTCGTAGCCGAATCGGCTCAGGTTGTCGGAGACATACTCGAGCGTTGGTTTCGTTCCAGTGGGGCCAGCCTTCCTTCTAAAGAGGACCACCGGGCTCTGGTCGATGATCAATTTCGCCAAACCCAGTTCCTCGACGGTCCGGTTATGCAGCTCCGCTTTCTCGTAAAGGTCTCGATCAGCTTTTTCGACTCGGCTTTCCAATTCCTTGATTCGGAGTTCTGCCGTCTCAAGCCGTTTCTTCAGCGTGTTATTGTCGTCTGAAATCTTCATAGGCGATCTATACCCCTTAATCTTCTCCAAAACCAGAGCAACCACCCGCGTGCACATTGCTGCAGCGCTCTTCCTGTTAGGTAAAACTGGCCATTGCGTCAAGGATCACTATATTCACTATTGGCCAGTTTGGCGGTACGAGATTGTAATCATGCCCAAAGGGAGCCTTGCTATGACTGACGAACCGAAGAAATTAACTGTTTTCTCAGACTATATCTGACCCTGGTGCTATTTCATTACCGGGCGTATTGATAGATTAAAAAATGAGTTCTCCATATCGGTGGACTGGAAAGCCTTTCCGCTCCACCCGAACACACCGGTGCAGGGGCTTACCCTCGAGGAGTTGTTCAACGCCTCGAGCGAGAAAATCACGGCAATGATTGCCGGGCTCAAGCACACCGCGGCCAGCCTCGGCTTGCCGTTCGGCGACCGCAAGAAAACTTACAATTCAAGACTGGCGCAGGAACTCGGTTTATGGGCTGAACAGCAGAACCGAGGCGAAGCGTTTCACCGGGCCGCCTTTGAGTCCTATTTCGTTCGTGGTGAAAACCTCGCAGATCACCAGGTCCTTCTGCGCCTGGCGGTTA
>JARFQM010000174.1 GCA_029287755.1 Desulfofustis sp.
GTACAACGGAGAGCTTGATAGCAGAGAAGGGGGCAGAATAGCCCTGCTGAAGGAGTTCTGGTCCTATTTCAGCGAGAATAGAGGTGCGGTGATCGGCTTAATCTTTTTTATCGCGATCATCATTATTGCGCTGCTGGCTGATTATATTGCCCCTCACCTGCCCAATCAACAATATCGTGAAGCATTTCTGCAACCCCCATTCTGGCAGGAAGGCGGATCGCTCAAGTTTCCGCTGGGCACCGATGCCGTGGGCCGTGATATCCTCTCGAGACTGATTCACGGTGCCCGTTTTTCACTGTTCATTGGCTGCGTGGTGGTTTCCGTGGCCCTGGTGGTTGGCGTCATTCTCGGACTGATAGCCGGATTCTTCCGCGGCAGGATCGATACCATCATCATGCGTCTGATGGATATCATTCTGTCCTTTCCAAGTTTGCTGCTGGCCCTGGTGCTGGTGGCGATCCTCGGGCCGAGCCTGATAAATGCGATGATTGCCATTGCCATTGTGCAGCAGCCGCACTATGTCCGTCTCACCCGTGCCGCGGTGATGGGGGAGATGAACAAGGATTACGTGACCGCCGCCCGGGTCGTCGGGGTGCGCCGGCTGCGCTTGATGTTCGTGACCATCCTCCCCAACTGCATGGCACCGCTCATCGTTCAGGCCGCGCTGAGCTTTTCCACCGCTATTCTTGATGCCGCCGCCCTCGGTTTTCTGGGTATGGGCGCCCAACCCCCGACGCCGGAATGGGGGACCATGCTGGCCGAGGCCAGAGAATTCATCCTGCGGGCCTGGTGGGTGGTGACCCTGCCCGGCTGCGCCATCCTGTTGACCGTACTGGCCATCAACCTGATGGGCGACGGCCTGCGCGATGCCCTTGATCCTAAATTGAAACGGTCGTAATTCCCATGGCCCTGCTTGAAATTGAAAATCTCTCCGTCGCTTTTCAGACTGCCGGCGGCCTCTTCACCGCCGTCGACCGGGTCTCAATCGAGCTCGATGGCGGCCAGGTGCTCTCTATTGTTGGCGAATCAGGATCGGGAAAATCTGTTTCAATGCTGGCCCTGATGGGGCTTCTGCCCTGGACTGCCCAGGTCACCGCCGACAAAATGTCTTTTGACGGTAGAGACCTGTTGAAAATGGACAGCAGCGAGCAGAGAACCATCATCGGCAAGGAGATCTCGATGATTTTCCAGGAGCCGATGACCAGCCTCAACCCCTGCTTTACCGTAGGGTTCCAGCTTGGCGAAGCGTTGAAGACCCACCTGAATATGGATCGTAAGGAGCGGCGGGAACGGTCGATCGAGCTGCTCAACCAGGTGGGCATACCGGAACCGCAGAAGCGGCTGTCGGCTTTTCCGCATCAGCTCTCCGGCGGCATGTCCCAGCGGGTCATGATCGCCATGGCCATTGCCTGCAATCCCCGGCTGCTGATCGCCGATGAACCGACTACGGCGCTCGATGTGACTATCCAGGCCCAGATACTTGACTTGCTGCTCAAGCTCCAGGAAGACACCAATATGGCGCTGGTGCTTATTACCCACGATATGGGGGTGGTCGCCGAAACAGCCGAACGGGTCATCGTCAAGTATGCCGGTCAGCAGGTCGAGCAGCAAAATATCAAGGGTTTGTTCTCCGACCCTCATCATCCTTACACCTCGGCCCTTCTTGCCGCCCTGCCCGAACGGGCGCAAAGCAGACACCTGCCCTCCATAGCAGGCGTAGTGCCCGGGCAGTTCGACCGGCCCAGCGGCTGTTTGTTTTCACCCCGCTGTAAGTATGCCACCGATCTTTGTCGATCACGGGAGCCGGCCAAGGCTGATGCCGAACATGGGTACGCCCTGTGTCATTATCCTCTTGATAAGGGTCGACCTATGAATTATCCCGATGACGAGGCGGACCAGACATGAGTGGCGAGACGATTCTAGAGGCCGTCGATCTCAAGCGATTTTACGAGGTCAGCCGGGGCTCTTTCAGATCAAAGGCCGTGCTCAAGGCCCTGAACGGTGCCACCTTTACCCTTGGAAAAGGGCGGACGCTTGCCGTAGTCGGCGAATCGGGCTGTGGGAAATCCACCCTGGCCCGCCTGGTGACGATGATCGAGCCTCCGACGTCTGGGGCATTGAGTATCCGGGGGGTCGATATCGTGGCCTCCGACCGGGCGATACGAAGAAAATTAAAATCCAAGGTGCAGATCGTTTTCCAGGATCCCTATGGATCGTTGAATCCGCGCCAGAAAATCGGCCATGCCCTGGAAGAGCCGCTGCTGGTAAATACCTCGATGACCAAGGAACAACGGCAAAAAGCAGCGCTGGAGATGATGGATCTGGTCGGTCTGCGCCCGGAGCTCTATGACCGTTATCCCCATATGTTTTCAGGGGGGCAGCGGCAGCGGATCGCGGTGGCTCGGGCCCTGATGCTCAATCCCGAGATTCTGGTTCTTGATGAGCCGGTGTCGGCACTTGATGTGTCCATTCAGGCGCAAATTCTCAACCTGCTGGCCGATCTTCAGGACCGCTTTGATCTCGCCTATCTCTTTATCAGCCACGACCTGAGCGTGGTAAGGCACATCGCCGATGAAATCATGGTTATGTACCTTGGTATGGTGATAGAGAAGGGCAGCCGCGCTACGATTTTCAATCAGCCCAGGCATCCCTACACCCAGGCGCTGCTTTCCGCAACGCCAATAGCCGATCCTTTTCATGAGAAACAGAGAATAGTCCTGCACGGTGAATTGCCGTCGCCGATTGATCCTCCTCCCGGTTGTTTTTTCAATCCGCGCTGCTCACGGGCATCCGCCCGCTGTCTGGAAGTATTTCCCGATATGCGTGCGCTCGGTGAAACCGAGGTAGCCTGTCACAATCCCATCGAAAAATAGTATTTTTCAAAATTATTTTTTTGGTATGCCCATCCCGTGAGTGGGTTGTGCAAGCCGTGCAAGCGGGGCGAAACGCCGGTAAGCGGTATTCACCGCTTCTGAGGTGCTATCTTTCTGGCTGGTTAAAGCAGAAACTATCGGCGAGGGAACCGCAGACCATCGTCTCTGCGGGTCTGGATCAAGGCGGCCGGCAGGTTTGTGTGGCTTCGCTCAACATGAACAAGGATGGTGGTTATCTTGCCTGTCTTACCATGCAGAGCAGCCTGTTCCGTAAGTTTCGGGCTCCTTGCCCTAACTATCAGTAAATGTGTAGAAAAATGTGTATATAGGTGAAATTGCCTAATTTTTCGTAAGGTGTCGGCCGATTGCAAAAAATTGCATAGAGATTATAACTTGACCCTGAT
>JARFQM010000208.1 GCA_029287755.1 Desulfofustis sp.
GTGATCATTTAAGCCGTTCCCAGTTTGAGGACGTGGCAGGATATCTGGGGCTTGGGCCGCGGGAGGTGGACGGCGAACCAGAACCCTACCGTTTGTTCCGCGCACGAATCAGGGACCGTTACGGGATCGTGATCAATGAGGAAGTGCTGCATAAAGCGGCCTACCGAAAAACCATGGGGGCCATCCAGCCTGACCTGGTGTTCGAAGGGCTGGCCTCTGAATATCAGGCCATGAGGGAGCTGCACTATGGACTCAACTTTGACCAGTTTGAACGGGAGATAGACCAGCAGCTTAGGGACAAGACGCTGCCGCAGTACGAAAGGAAAGAGCTGCGGTTGAGAAAAGATCTGCTGGCCAGAAATTTCCTCAGTCTGGCCGCTCTCAATAAGCGGCTGCAAAATTATCTGGGCTTGAACCGCCTCGCAGCAGCGCCCGTCGATACTGTCATTTCCAAGGGCAGGGCTGAAACTCCCTATCTCTATTACGATCCAATTAACGAGCACTTTCTCTTTGATTATCCTTCAAAGGTGCCGGAATATGCGCAGTTGGTCAGCCCCTGGCAGTTTCAAGAAAAAATTAATGAAGCTGGTCCTTTCCTCAAACAGGAGCAGATTGACTCCATCGTGCTGGGCTCCACACTATCGGTAAAAGCTTTTAATTTTCTCAGCCGCCAGGTCGAAATTGAATATCGCAACATGCGCAAACTATTGCCTTATTCGATGGAGGTTCTTTCCGAGGTCGAGGATTACCGCATCCTCGTGGGCTTGCAGTACCTGGTTAAATTTGGAAAATTTCTCGGTATAGAAAGCGAACTTGAGCCCATTCTCTCCTTTCCTCTCGGCTCCAATGTGGTGACCCTGATTGAAACCACGAGGCTTTATGAAGCCCTGGTGTCAGGTACGTTGACGCTTTTTACGGAGGCAAACGGCGAAATCAACAATACCCTGGCCATCATCGACCGTATCGAATCGGAGGATGGGGTGGTGCTCTATCGTCCCGAGGGGGAGATCAGGCGCGCGGTTTCTCCCAAGACCTCGCTTGTGCTCGGCCATATTCTGGAAAACACCATCAAATTTGGGACGGGAAGATACGCCGACAGGGAGGTAAAGCTGAGGGGACCCCAAGAGAGCGGCGAATTGTTGGATGAGCTCAGCCTGTCAATTCCGCTTTTGGGCAAAACCGGGACTGCCAACCGCTACACCAACGCTTCTTTCTTTGGCTATCTTCCTGCGCCGAATGGGGACGGCAACGCGATGGTGATCGATAGCGGTTTTGGTGTCGGTGTCTATGTTGGCTATGATGACAACCAGGCTATGCGGCGGGGCACTACCCGCATTACCGGCGCCGCCGGAGCTCTGCCTACCTGGACCGCGATCGTCAAAGCCATCGTCAAAAGCCAGGAGTTCGACAGGACCCTCGATCCAGTGGATTTGAGTTTTCGTGGGCTGGCAATCGAGCGCGAGGATATGGGACAGAAAAATTTTCTCGCCCTTAAAGATTATGGCGGACAGCTCCAAAGGCCCCTCAAGGAGGTTGATCCGTGGGACCGCTATCTACCGTCTATAATCACCTTCGGGGTGGCGAACGAGGAAAAGGGGTTGAGCCCGGCTCGAAGTTTTGCCCCGTTCTGGCTCAATCAGAGGCCGACAGAGCGGCAAATAGCCCAGGTAGATGCTGGGCGCCCCGCGTCCTCCGCAGACCTGAAGCCGGCAGCAGCACAATGAAGATCCGATGCAGCAGCCCGCCTCTGACCACCTATGACTTTGGTTTCGATTCAGCTCGATAATTTGATTTTTTTACGCCGCCTTATTACTATCAAATCACAAAACGTCTGTTTATACAGCGATCACTAATCTTTTTCCTCCTGAAACAATTATGAATAGATACTACGTCCTAGGTATTACACTCCTGCTTTTCACCGTCGTCGGCTGTGCCCAGCGGCAATTGCCGCCCCCTTACCCGGAGGCTCCTGAGCCGGCCGAAGCGGACATTCCAGCCACGAGCATCAGCAGCCCCTCCCCAGATGAAGACGATTTTTCAACCAAGCAAGGCCCAGAGCCGCTGGCGGCACCGGATCTTTCTGAGGCCGACACTGACCGCCCGGACGTGGACCCGAAGGCGAAACCGCTTTCAGCTGGGTTCGTCAATGAGCGAATCCTTTTCTATCAAAAAAAGCTCGATCTCTGGAAGCAAGTCGATCAGCAGGCCGCCATAGCCAACCTTGACGCCGAACAGACCCGGTTAATGGTGGACTGTTTTCGGGATTTGCAGACGGTGTTGGGCGGTTATCAAAATATGCGCAGCCAGATCTTTCAGGGCGGCGGTGCAGCTGAGCAGCTCAGCCTGGAGAATATAATCGGCCTGCAGCGCCAGGATATCGCCTTTCTCGAAGGCAGGTGCGCCCGGCTTCTCTATACCACTGCAACCGACGAGAGCAGGCCGGAGCCGATGCAGGGCGATCAGCTACCCAGGATCGAGGCGCAGATCAGCGAGTTATACGAAGCCGGTGACTATGACCAGGTGGTACAGCTCTGGTCTTCCATCCCCTCCTATCAAAAGAACGGGGTGGCTAAACAGACGGCTCTCGCCCATGCGGACAGCCTGGTATTTCTCGATCAGCCGGCGCAGGCGGCTGAAGCATATCAGCAGCTGGTAGATGCCATGGCCGCAAGGCAGGATTTAGGGGACGACCTGCTGTCTCTGCGCCGACGACTCGGTGACCTCTATGCGGCCGCCGGCAATTTCTTCGCTGCTGAAGGCCAGTATGAGCAACTGTTGAAAGATTACACCGAGGTCGGCAAGGTCGAGGACTGGGCCAAACTGCACCTTTCCATGCTTGAACGGAGCATCAAAGGCAGTCCCGAGTTGACCGATTACTCGGAGTTGCTGCGCGGCTACTTGAGATTCGCTCCGGCCAGGGACGGGTATGGCATCGTCTATAAGGCTGAACAGTTTCTCCAGCAGTATCCATATTCCCCTGTTTCACCTAATGTCGACATCATCAAGGATGAGACCAAGTCAATGGCGGATCAATGGTTCACCACGAGCCTGACCGATGCAGACAGGCTGGTCGAAAACAAACAGTTCGAAGAAGCCATCGCCTTGCTCCAGAGTCTTCCCCAGGACAAGCTCAGTCCCGAAAATCTTCTGACCTTAAAAGAGAAGCTGGACAGCCTGATACTGGCCGAAGCAGTCGAACGGGAGACCTTGAAGATAGAGAAGATGCAGGCCCTGCAGTCGACCTGGAACCAAGGTGCCGCGTACGCTGATGCGGGTGAATTCGACGCAGCCATAGCGGTGTTCAGTGAGTTAAGGGGAACCGAGTATGAAGACAGGGCCGTGGAAAAAGTTGAAGAGCTCTCTCTCACTGCCGCCAAAAACGAACGGCGCCGGGCCGCGGACCTTTTCGTTCGCTCGATGAAAACCGATGACCTTGAAAACAGGAAACAGCTGCTGGTGGAATCGCGACAGGTTCTCAAAGGCATTCTGGATAAATATCCCGAGGTGGAAGTCGCCGATAAGGTGCAGGGCAATATCAGAACGGTTGAAAAAAAGATGAACGAACTGGATCCAATGCTGCTTCCCGAGCTCGAGGAGCAGGAAAACCAGCAATTGCGGCAGGAACCGGAAATTGATGGATTCGACATGGAACCCGCCACCCAGATCATGCCTCAGGCAGAACCACCCCCGCAAACGCTGCCTTTCTACAATCCCCAGTCACAGCAGTAAGCCTGAAGCGGCGTCCGGAAGCGGCGCCGCTTCAGGCTGCAGCGCCAAAGACCCATCCCTGCACCACGCCCTGCGGCCCGTTGAGACAACAACAGGACCATCTCGAGGTGGCGCGGACCTTGGCTCCGGGTTGGTCGGGGCCTGGCGAATCGCAGCCCGGCACATCTTCATAAATTATAATGTTTACATTTTGTTGTGCCCCTATTAAAAACATGAAATGTTTGCTTTGTTGTGATTAAATGAGACGTTGTGAGCAAAAGTTCTGATCGTCTTTTGATTCTTAGATGGTGTGTCTATGTTTATCGCTGACTATATGACTGCAGATCCACTAACCATTACTGCAGACGTCCTTGTTACCGAGGCTCGTCGTCTACTTGATGATAATCATTTCAGGCACTTACCAGTTGTTGACGAAGAGAAGAAGCTGATAGGGGTGGTTTCCGACCGAGATCTCAGATCGGCCTATCCATCAACGGCCATTGATGACGAGACCTACCAAAAAATATACGAGACAGTGGCGGCCACACCGGTCGCTGACATCATGTCGACCAATTGTTCCTGCGTAAGTATCGAAGCAACGCTGGACGACGCCTTGCTGGTATTCGACCGCGACAAGGTCGGCGCCTTGCCGGTGGTCACCGAAGATGATGTGGTCATCGGTATCTTTTCCATGAGGGATCTTACCGCCGCCTACAAAAAGCTATTCGGTTCCGCGGAATCAGGTTCGGCGCTGATCGCCGTTCTCGATGAGACCAAAAACCACAACGCTCTCAGTCGGATTGCCTCCATCCTCGAGGAAAACGATGTGCAATGCACCCGCTTGATCAAGATAGGGAGGAAGAGCGGGTTCGACCGTATTTACATGCGAATAGATTCTTTCAAAGTCGGCAATGTGCATAAGCATCTGCAGGACAGCGGATTTACCCTTCTCAAACCCTGAAGCCCGGCACACGAAAGGCTGCCACAAAATTCCTGAATTGTTCTCCTCACCTAAAGGAAAGCGATGAATCTGGATGTCTTTTTTACCCCCCGCTCGGTTGCGGTTGTGGGGGCCTCGCGTACACCCGGCAAGGTCGGCCATGACGTCCTCGCCGATCTGATAGCCTCTGGATTCAAAGGCGAGATAATCGTCGTAAACCCTGAAACCGACGCCATTCTCGGGCTGCCCAGTTATCCCGACCTGCAATCCTGCGGCAGGCAGGTCGACCTGGCGGTGATAGTGGTACCACGCGACCGGGTGCTCGACGCCATCAGGGAAAGCATAGATACTGGAGCCCAGGCAATCGTCGTCATTTCTGCCGGCTTCCGGGAACTCGGAGAAGAGGGTTTTGAAATAGAGAAAAAAATGGTCGACATCTGCCGCCGCAGAGCGGTACGGATGCTGGGCCCCAACTGTCTCGGAATCATCAACACCCATCACCAACTCAATGCCTCTTTTGCCGGCCGCTTTCCGGACAAGGGTCCCATCTCTATTTTTTCCCAATCCGGAGCGGTGTGCGCCGCCATGCTCGATCTTTGCAGCACCAGACACCTCGGGGTGTCCAAAATGATCTCCATCGGCAACAAGGCAGACATCAACGAAACCGATCTGCTCTCCTGGCTGGCGCAGGATGACCAGACGAAAGTCATCATCGGCTACTTGGAAGATATCAGTGCCGGTGAGGGATTTGTCAAAGCAGCTGAAGAAGCGGCAGCGACCAAGCCGGTGGTGATTATGAAGTCGGGAACCACCCCCACCGGTCTCAAGGCGGCAGCCTCGCATACCGGCGTATTGGCGCCGGTGGACAGCGCCTATGGCGCGGCGTTTCGAAGATCCGGTGTGGTGCAGGCGGAAACTTTTGAGGCTCTGTTCGACTATTCGGTCGCCCTTGCCCTGCAGCCCCTGCCCAGGGGGGACCGCGTGCTTATCATCACCAACGCCGGCGGGCCTGGCACCATGGCCGCCGACGCGGTGGAGAAAGCAGGCTTGCGGGTTGCCATTCTGGACAATAGAACCATCACTTTACTGCGTGAAAAGCTGCCCAGGGAATCAGCCGTAAACAATCCAATCGATGTGCTCGGCGACGCCGATCCCGAGCGCTATGCAGCGGCAATCGAATCCGGCCAGAGCGACGGCTCTGTCGATGCGATTCTGCTGATCATGACCCCGCAGACCATGACCCGGCCGGCGGAAACCGCTCTGGCCGTCGCTGCTGCAATTGATGGTTCAAAGCCGGTGCTGGCTTCTTTTATGGGCGGCAAGGACATACTGCCCGGCCGCAGTGAGCTGTCTGCAGCCGGTCTGCCCGATTTCGATACCCCCGAACGGGCGGTGGCCGCGCTCAAGGCGATGCACCACTATTCGCTCTGGAAGAACAGGCCGCCGAGGCAGATTACCCATTTCAGGGTCAATAGGAGAAGAGTGGAGCGTATCATCACCCGACGACTGCGCACCGGCCGGTCCACCGTTGGGGAGATCAAGGGAAAAGACATACTGAGCGCCTACGGCTTCAAGATTCCGGCCGGCAGCCTGGCGATCACCCAGGAGGAGGCCATAGAGATTGCCGAACGCATTGGTTACCCGGTGGCCCTGAAAATCGCCTCGCCAAACATTATTCACAAAAGCGATATGGGTGGTATCCAGCTCAACCTTGCCACCGGCGAAGCGGTTGAGGACGCCTTCGATCTGATGATGCTGAAAATAGGCAAACGGGCACCGGCAGCGCAGATCGACGGCATCTATGTGGAACAGATGATCCCCAGGGGGCTGGAGGTAATACTGGGTATGAACCGAGATCCGCAATTCGGGCCAATGCTCATGTTCGGGCTCGGCGGCATCTTCATAGAGATTTTAAAGGATGTGGCCTTTCATCTGGCCCCGATCACCGAATCCGAGGCCATCCAGATGTTAAAATCGACCAGGTCTTATTCGATGCTGAAGAATCGCCGTGCCAAGCACGGCATCGACATCTACGCCATAGCTTCGGGACTGCAGCGCATCAGTCAACTGGCTACAGATTTTCCCCAGATCACTGAAATCGACATTAACCCTTTTATAGTCGGCGACGTCGGCAGCGAGCCCGTGGTCGCCGATGTGCACTTAACTCTAGCCACCAGCTAACTCAGATAAGCGATGGTTGAATATGACGGAAACTGGCAGGAAACCTACCGTGACATGATCATGTCGCCGAACAAGGCGCTGTCAGAAGTAAAGTCCGGTAATCGAGTGTTTCTGGGAACCGGCTGCGGAGAGCCTCTTGTTCTGGTGGAGGCGCTGGTCAGAAAGGCAAGCAGGCTTGCCGATGTCGAGATCGTCCAATTGCTGACCAAGGGCGATGCGCCCTACGTAGACCGGAAATACGCGGAAACGTTCAAGGTGAACTCCTTTTTCATTGGCCACAACGTCCGTGAGCTGTATCAGGAGGGAAGAGGAGACTACACCCCGGTACTGATGTTCGATATCCCGGCCCTGCTGCGCTCGGGAAGACTGCCGCTTGATGTCGCTCTCATCCAGGTTACCCCGCCCGATAAGCGCGGCAAGATGAGCCTCGGAGTGTCGGTGGACATTGTCAAGAGTGCCGCTGAGAACGCTTCACTGGTAATCGCCCAGGTCAACCCGAAAATGCCCTGGACCAGGGGGGATTCCCTGATCGATGTTTACGATCTCGATATTCTGGTTCCCGCCGAAGCAGAGCTTATTGACCGTACGGTTACAGAGCCCCCCGAGATTACAAAGAAAATTGCCCAGCTGGTCGCCGCCCTGGTACCCGATGGTGCGACCATACAGCTGGGGCTGGGGATTGTGCCCGGCTATGGGAGGATTCCGCTGGCGGTGGCCGCCTATCTCAAGAGCAGACGCGATCTCGGGGTGCACACTGAGTTGATATCGGATGAAATAATGGAACTGGTCGAGGCCGGCGTGGTTACCGGCAAGCATAAAGTGGTGGACCGGGGAAAGGTGATTGGCAGTTTCTGCATGGGCACCCGGAAGCTCTACGACTATATCGATGACAATCCACTGTTTTCCTTCCGTCCCACCGATTATGTCAACGACGCCAACGTGATCGGCAAGCACAACAATATGGTTACCATCAACATGGCGCTGGAGATCGATCTCACCGGTCAGGTAAGCTCCGACAGCGAAGGCGGCAGCTTCTATTCCGGGATAGGAGGGCAGGTCGACTTCAACAGGGGAGCGGCCAGATCCAGCGGAGGCCGGCCGATCATCGTCATGCCCTCGGTGACCTCCTCGGGACAGTCGCGCATTGTAGCCCGGCTCAGCCCCGGTTCGGGGGTCGTAATTTCCAGGGGCACTGTTCATTATGTGGTAACCGAATACGGCAGTGCCTACCTGCACGGTAAATCGGTCCAGGATCGAACTCTGGCACTGATTTCCATTGCTCATCCTAACTACCGTCCGCAGCTCCTCAAGGAGGCCATCGAGGCAAAATATATCCGTGAAGAGTTCGCCGATGTCGAAGGTAAGTTTGTGGTAGCTTCTCAAAGTTACATGAACACTACTCATCTGCTCAAGGACGGCACTGAAATCGCCTTCAGGCCCATCCACCCGACGGACGAACCGAGGATGAGAGATTTACTTTACGATCTTTCCCAGGAAACGATCTATTACCGTTTCATGAGTCATCAGGAGCGCTTCGGCCAGCGCCAGATCCACAATTTCGTCTACATCGATCATCGCCAGGATGTCGCCATCGTCGGCATTCTGCCCGAGGCTCACGGCGACGAGATCATTGCCGTGGGCAGGTACTATCTTGACGAGCACACCAACCGGGCCGAGGTCGCGTTTGTGGTACGCGACGAATGGCAGGGCAGGGGGTTGGGTACATTTGTCTTCAAACACCTGGTCAATATCGCCAAAGCCAACGGCATTTCCGGGTTCACCGCCGAGGTGCTGAGAAACAACAATCG
>JARFQM010000242.1 GCA_029287755.1 Desulfofustis sp.
GGCGATAACAATTAGAGCCGAAAACAGCACCCCGAGCGTTACCATCCATATATCTCGAACCAGTTCCATCCGGGCATCATAACAGACACCAAGGATTATTATTTCACCAATTTTGTCCTTCAGTCTTGTCTTGTCAGGTCACTATTAGGTCCTACAGCCTGAAAAAACTGAGAACAACCTTTTTCAGAAAAGAGAAATTAATCACCATAGCTTGTCCGAGCGAGGCAGCGAATAAGTTGTCCCCATCGTCAGCAATGGAGAGATCACTACCTGCGCGGTCAACCAGGGCGTTGGGGCCGGATATGTGACAGAAGGCACACTCGTTGGAGGTTGCAAAGACGGCAGTGAACGTCGCAAAACTGAAGGAACCGGTAGTTAAGATCACGCAGACGGCGCAGGGAACAATGATATATCCAGCCACCTATATCCTCCCAATTCCTTCAGAGATCTTTGCTTCGCAGAAGGCCCCAAAGGTCCGGCTACCGACCTGCCCCTCGACCGGCTCCCTGACCATTACCCTGGCCTCCCCCATTACTGTTCGTGCCGCCCCTGCCGCCGCCCCTGCCTCGGCCCGTGCCGTCGCCAAGACCGTCCCCGGTGCGGTTGCCTTGCCCCCTGCCGCCGCCGGCACCCAGATACTGCTGCTTTTCTTCAGCAGTCATCCGATCGAGGCGATTTTTCCACTCGCTGCGAAAGGCATCGCGTTCCTCTTGAGAAGCATCGTACATCGTTCCCCTGAGTTCGCTGAGTTCTTCTGTGGTCATCGTCTGGTAATCGGCAGACAATCCGATGGCTGGCAGGAGAAGCAGAAAAAGAGCTGAGCACAGCATGGATTTTATCAGGCAGCGGTTCATAATTGTTCTCCTCTTCACTATAAACCCTTCAACAGTTTGAGGTGGCAATGTCATGCAGGGCTTCAAAAATACCCATCGGATCCGTATCGTTTGCGGCAGCAATTTCTTTTATATTCATCTCCGCCTCTGCCACTAATCCTCTGTCGCTGAGCCCCTGCAGAGTTCGGCTCAAATTAAGGCCGTACTCAGCGCACGCCTCCGACAGCTTCTTCTTCCCCCATCCTGATTCGGGAGCATCGGGAAATCTTGCAGCGGCAGTTTGGGGACCAGGCTCGGCAGCTAATTTAGCCGGTTGTATGATTTCGTAGATCTGTTGCGGCGATCGATTATTTATCTGGGCAATTACTTTCAGGGTGTCTTGGGGTCCGGTGACTGTTATTCCCGCATCTTTGAGAAGCTCAACACTTTTTTCCAAATCAAGATTTTCCCGCTTGGCAAACATCTGCAGCGACGATGACTCGGCATGGCCGTAGGGAGGCTCCCCGTAGGTTTCTGAAGCGTTATCTTTGACTGATTCCGAGAAGGCGAGGATGGTGCTCATCGGCGGAATGTTGTAATAAGTTCCAATCACAAAGATGGCGGTCAGCACCAGGGCGATATTGAAAGAACCGGTGAATATCTTCACCTGGCGGGCCCTGTTTTTCATATAGGCGACTATGGGCTTCCAGTTGTAGTAGATATGCAACAGCCCGGCAAAGAGAAAGAGAAAGCCGACAGTGGTGTGCTGGGCGCTCCAGTCTCCCTTGGTGAGTCCAAAGAACTTCCAGTCCGCCCAGTAGGCAACCCGACCTTCGGGCACGACGTAGAGGATGATGGAGTTCAAGATGAGCACTACCAGCGACAGAAGCATGGTCATTGAAGTAATTTTTCTGATGTTCATGGGTGTTCCTCTGTTTTAATTTATGGAAAATGGATTTCGTTTCCAGTATTCCAATATGCGTGCCAGTCAGGCGGCAAAATAATTATTTAATTATTTTCTTTACAAAGTGTTTGTTTCAGAGGCGTTACCAAGTTGGGAGAAGAGGCTGAGTCAGCCCAGGCCGGTGGATCAGGTGGGTAATTATTACTCAGGTGCGGATCAGACTATGTAAAAACTACTCTTCCAGCTGCGGTCAGGGCGCAGGTAAGTGGTCATCCACTGCAGTAAATTATACCCCGAAAGCCGATGGGAAATAGGGTTTGAAGAAAAAATTCAAGAATATAGCCAGAGAAAGAAAATCGGGGTCAGAAAACCGATACCAACCAGCCACTTGCCCCTTCCCGACAACCCTTTCTTGCCTTTTAAAATAAGGATGCCGCTGAGTGCCAGGATGCCTAAACAGGCAGCGTAGAGATCGGCGAACCAGGTCCACAGCTTCTTGGCATGGTTCAGATGCAGAAAATTGGCCTGGTAGAGCAGCGGCCGCTTGGTGGATTTCTCCTGGAATACGGTGCCGTTGGCGACATCAACGGTGATGTTGTTGTTGACTACGAATATCTTCAGCGTCCGGCCATCCTGGCGATAGATATTTTTCAACTCTCCCGTTTCACCAAGCTGATTGAGCACGGTCGCGGTCACTGCCCGGTCGTCTGCGGTATCGACGGTCGAAAGATCGACTTCGACCATGCTCTTCTCGATTTTGTAGGTCGGGTTCCACTCATGGATATGATTGACCGCGATGCCGGATATCACGTAGAGAATGGTCAAGCCGAAACAGAGATAGCCAAGGTCCCGATGAATGATGATGTTCCACTTTCGCCACTTCATCGGGCCGCTCTCTACCCCTCTATCTCGGCGCCCAGGCCCCTGAGCCTGATCATTCTCTCATCTTTTACCGTCGAGGGATCGAAGGGCTGCCCCTTCTCCTCGGCAAGATGCTCAAGATATTTGATCATCTCTTCACGGGACAGTTTGAGTTCTTCCACGATACCCTCGACAACCCCAAGACGGCCTGAAGCGCTCATCGGAAAGACGATCTCCCCGTCAGTGACCTTGACCTGAATTTTTTCACCCTGACGGTCTCCGGCTACATACATCCAGCAGCCTCTCTTGGCACAGACCTCGATGATCATGCCCTCAACCCTAACCATCTTTCCCAGGTAGGAGTCGGGATTGTCGAGAATTGCAGAAACCGGCGTGGCCTCGCTAAGGCTTACCCCTTTTCCATAGACGTCGGTTTTGGCCTGGACGGGCAGCGCACAGGCGATGCACAGCAAGGTGACAGAAAAAATGATTCGTTTCAATGGGACCTCCTGCTCGTATATCAATTGACAAAAAGAAATCTGGACGGCTCCCCAGGGCGAAGCTCAGGGGAGCCGTCCAGATTGATCAGGAAACAGGCGCTGCTCTACGCCAACGCCTGTAATGTGATAATTATTCCTTTTCGGTAATTTCGTAGCTGCCGCTGTCGGAAACTTCGATATTGGCATCAAGGAAATTGGCTTTGTAGCCCTTTTCCTTCAGGGCAACGTAAGCCATTTCCGCCCTGAGGCCGGTGCTGCAGTGAATGTAGACCTGCTTATCCTTGGGAATCTCATCAAGTCTCTCTACAACCTCTTCAGCGGGAATGGCGATGGCGCCGGCAATTTTGCCCGCTTCGGTCTCGTCGTCGGTGCGCACATCGAGAATCACCACGTCGGTGGTCTTGCTGTCTATCGCTTTGGCAAACGATGCGATGTCGACGGAACCAGCTTTGGGTTTGGGAACGTAGACGATTTCGGCGGCAGTTGCACCGCTGGCCACGGGCAGCTCGCCTTTCTGCCAGCCCTCAAAACCACCAATCAGAACCGTGGTGTTCATGTAACCCCAGTCCCTTACCTGCTGAAAGCTCTCGAGCCCCGCCTTGGTGTCGGCACCGTAAAGTACGATGGGAGCCTTCTTGAGCGAAGGAAAACGCTCCTTTGCGTCGGCAAGTTGGGCGGCCGGGATTGAAACCGCTCCTTCAATATGGGCCGCCTTGGCACTTTCTGCATCTCTGACGTCGATCAAAACCACCGGCGTCTCAGTCTCCATCATGTTTTTCAGCGACTTGGAACTGGAATAGAGCGGTTTTTTCGCTTTTTTCCAGGCCGGCATGCCATCGAGGAATACTCTGACGTTGGTGTAACCAAGTTTTTCTGCCCGCCGGGCAGAAGATGGACTCAGTTGTCAGGTGGGCCCTCCGCAGTAGAAGACAAGAAGGTTGTCCTTGTCCTTCGGCAGCTTGTCCAGATTTTTATCGAACTGGGCATCATAAATTGAAATTGCCCCGGGGATATGTCCTTCCAGGAAAAGTTTTCCAGGCCGCGCATCGACAATGGTGAAATTACCCTTCTCGGGACCCTGCTCGATCAGCGGTGCCAGTTCGTCTATCTTGATTAGAATGGCCGGATCGAGTTTAGCCGGCTGTTTGACATCCACCGACTCGGCGTAAAGGGCGCCGTCTTCTTCATAAAAGGTGATAAGCACCTCTTTACCGGCAGGAATCTTGTTGAGCGCCTCGGCGCCGCTCAGATCCGTATCCTCATCAAAATTTACCAGCCAGGACGCCCCGCCGGTGTCAACCTTGATGGTTTCCGCCTTCATGGATACACTGCCAAGCTTTCCACGAATTCCGTTGTCCGCTGTATCAGCATGACACTGCATACAGGGTTTCAGGACCTTCGGCTTGGCGTTCTCCGCCATGATGGTTCCGGGAACCATCAATAGTGCGGCCCCACTAAAACCCAGTGCCGCCATCATTAATTTTCTGCTCAACATCTACTGACCTCCATTACATTCGTTTCTACTTCTGTGGCCGCCGCAATCGCGCCACGCTTCCCACACATGTTCACACCTGAGATAAATGATTATGATCGCTACCTTTCTTCGACAAAGACGAGAAACCTGACACGCTAAACCAGCATACTTCGCTGTGGTATCTGCCGAAGTATTTTATTATATTACTGATTAATTTCAAGCTTAACCTGCGCTCCACACCACCGACTCCAGCACCCGGCCGCACCTTTCACGGTTCGCCTAAATAACTGATACTTCGTAGTAATATGACGGTGTGGTATTGTGCTGCCGGATCAGCCCGTGTATAGTTGAGATGAGTACTACAAATTGAGATTCCCTGATGCAGTCTGAATTTGAGAGATGCCGACCATGATCACGCCAGTGCGGAGAAAAAAAAGTTTGCGGCTGCTCTTTTTTCTGGTCCTGTTCATTCTGCTCTGCTGCTCGGCAAACCTTTCTGCCCTGCCTTTTCTTGCCCCCGACGCCGATCGCCTGCCCCCCGAGCTCTATGCTCATTTTCATCAGCAGCCAGCACTGCAGCCGCTGGTTAAGCCAGAGCAAGTCGAGCAGAAAGAGTCGCTTCGTCTCGATGTCA
The DNA here is from genome assembly GCA_029287755.1 of Desulfofustis sp. Next base: position 5,186 of record JARFQM010000242.1, read on the forward strand.
CCGGGGCCTGGCTTTCATGTGCAGAAGACGACTGCAGTCATCATCATCGCGGCTGCGACCTGGAAATATCCTATCGCCTCTCAGCCGCAGTGCAGTCGGAGCTTGAAGTGGGGGCACAAGTGGTCTGCCAGGCTCGCCTGGATTATACGACAAGCCATGGCCACCATTTGAAGAGTGAACGCTGTTCATCACCCGCAGACCATACCATTCATCACCAGCATCACATTGACTCAACGATGGTGGTGGAATTTCAGTTCAGTCCCTATGAACAGGTGATCGACGCTCAGGTGGACTCCATCCATTGCCACATTGCGCAGGCTCAGCTGATGCACGAGTCTTCACTGCCTTAGCAGAACTGCCCTCAGAGTGCGCTTATGGGGCAATCCTGCTCTTTGGCAGACCTCGATAAGAAACCTTAGCGGTTCAAAGTAGATCCAGAACCTAATTCAGAATCAAAGAATGGTTAATAATCACTCAGTCAATCTGGCTTGTGGGTAATGCCTTCCCAATTGTCAATCACTTCTCTAGCTGCCCTGAAAGCCTCTATGCCCGATGGCACACCACAGTAAACCACTGACTGGCGCAGTACGTCTTGAATTTCCTCAACCGTGCAGCCGTTGCGCAACGCTCCAAGGACATGGGCTTTCAGTTCAGTCGAAGCTTTCAGTGCTGCGAGGGTGGCAATAGTTACCAGGCTTCTTGTTTTATCTGGAAGCACCCCGCCAACCCAAATTTCACCCCAACAATTTTCAGTTACTAAATCTTGTAGAGGCTTGGTAAAATCAGTGGCAGATGCTATTGCTTTGTCGACATATTCATCTCCAAGAACTTTTCTCCTCGCCGCCATCCCGTCGTCATATTTTTTCGATTTCATTTAAATGCTCCTGGTAGTTTATAAAGTTCCTCAGCCCAGCGCGCCTGGACGCACAATTTTTTCATGAACGCTGATGACTCGACAGAGGGGGGATAAACGCCCTTATTAGGTCCAGAAATCAGCACCACAGAATTTATTGCAAGAGAAGGGCCCTTAAATTCGACAGGGTCGAAGCTTCCATTCCAGCCCGGTTCAGCAGATAATTTTCGACGCTTCCATACCTGGCGTTCAGATAGTCGAGCATGTCAGCCAGCGGTTCCGCGGGTGCCTGCAGATAGGGGGCCGCCAGCTCAGGTCCGACCCCCAGGCAGGCAAGCTTGTCAAATAAGGGCTGGACACGGTCGGCGTTGCAGATGGTTGACAGCTGATGATCCGCCAGAATGGCTTCTTCGTTCACCCCGAGCAGCAGTAACAGCAGAGCGGCACAGATGCCGGTACGATCTTTGCCTCCCGTGCAGTGGAAAACCAGCGGAAGATTGGAATCAGAGGCGGCCAGGGTCAGAACCGTACCCCAGACCGGACCAAAATCATCCAGGTAACGGCGATATAAGGCAATGACGAAATCGAGGGAGAGGAACTCCCGGTCGCCGTTTTTCAGACGCTCCAGGGCAGTGGCCGGATCAAACTGACTGTCTTCCACCGGCAGGAAAAGATAACGAAGCGAATCTGCGGACGGCAGACGATCCGGCGCCCGCTCCCGCTCGCGCCCGCTTCTCAGATCGCACACCGTCTTCAAACCCACCTGCGACAGAACTTCATGATCATCCGCAGTCAACCTGGAAAGATGATCGGATCGATACACCAAACCGCGGCGTACCGGCTGCAGCCCGCTGCCCAGGTGTCCCCCCAGGTCACGAAAATTTACTGCTCCAGCAAGAACCAGTCGCCTGCTGTCCACCTGGTGTTCGTTTCTCTTGCTCATGGCCAGTCAATATATTCTGGATAAGGCGCCACTATTGGCGGCTGGTCGAGCTGCACCTGCCAGTGTGGTCGCCCGGTCTTATCGCATAATCACAATGAGCATACTTGTAAGACCTGAAAAGCCATTTGTCCCGACTGCGCCGTCTAGCGGATGCGGCGCGGTCAACCGGTGCACTGATCAGAGAAAGGTTGCCTGCGGTAAAGTCCAGACCGGCAGTCCCGAGAGCCTCAAGTGACATCTGCCAAACTACAGGGCCGTGACCAATGGCAGGGTGAATAGTCGGCCAAAAGTCATGGTATTGAATCGAACTGCGTGTTAGATTGGTGCATCATCTGCTAGA
>JARFQM010000362.1 GCA_029287755.1 Desulfofustis sp.
TCTTTTCCCTGTCGAGCAGCATTCCCGCAAATCCTCTTTTATAAGACTGAAGACGCGTCAATCCGAAATTATCGGCAATGGACATGGAAGCAATGGACCCCGATTGATATCGATCTTCGGGAACATAGGCGATTTCTCCTGCGCCAGCCATCCCCCACTCCCGCGCCGTGTAGGTTGCGCCGGCAAAGGTTATGGTTCCCGCTTCGGCCCTGGTGAGCCCGGCAATAGCTGAAACCAAACCGGCCTGCCCGTTGCCGGCGACACCAATTATGGAGAAAATCTCACCCTTTTTAATCTCGAAGGTTACATCGCTGAAAGAAGGCCCTCCAACGTAGCTGTCTCCGCTAAAGCCCTCCAGGGCCAGCACTGTCTCCCCGACAGCAACCTCCTTTTTATCCACCCGAAGTACGACATCGCGGCCCACCATCAACCGGGCCAGCTGCTGACGCGACATCTGCCTGGCATCGATTGGCTCTGAAATAACCAGTCGTCCCCGGCGCATTATGGAGATATCGTCGGCAAGCTTCAGCACCTCCTCCAGTTTGTGAGTGATGAGAACGATCGTCTTGCCTTCACTGCGCAGTCGATCGATAACCGCAAAGAGGGCATCCACCTCGGGTGGGGTCAGCACTGACGTGGGTTCATCGAAAATCAGCACTTCGGCATCGAGCATGAGCAGCTTGATAATCTCGACCCGCTGCCTTTCCCCCATGGAGAGCTCGAAAATACGCTTTTCCGGGTCAACGGCAAGTCCGTATTGTTCGGCAGTCTGCCTGATCTCATGGTCCACACCTTGGCGGCCGTACTTCCTGCCAACCGTAAGGGCCAGGTTCTCGGCGACGGTCATCGATTCGATAAGCATGAACCGCTGATATACCATGCCGACGCCATGATCCAACGCCTTGGCGGGAGAGTTGAAGGAGACCTCCCTGCCGTGCATGATCACGGTACCGTCGTCGGCACTGTAGCGTCCGGCAAGAATAGACATCAAGGTTGATTTGCCTGCCCCGTTTTCCCCGAGCAGCGCGTGCACCCTGCCGGAGTAGAGGTCCAGATCCACCTCACGATTGGCCCATACCGGGCCAAACCGCTTTGCTAAGCCGCGCAGGGAGATTACAGGAGCAGCCATGGATTAGGACATCACTGCCTGCGGAAGCGGAAGTGTGGCGAGGCTATGGACGGGAGCGGGGAGACGCGCACCAGCTTTCCCTTCCGTTGCCGCACAGAATATGCCGTGCACGTGGGGAGCACCCAGCCCTGCCCGGGCCGCCGCCTCCTCTAGAATTTCATAGAGACCGAGGACAGTACCGCCGGTGCTCACCACGTCATCGATAATGATATAGCCGTTCTGCGCTGAGGCGAGCAACTGCATATCCCGCTCGTAGAGAGCCAGAAATTTATCGCCGCTGGTGATGGAATCAGCCCCGACCTGGATGACCGGTCGGCGCTTCACCTCCATATGCGGTTTAATGCGATTATAAGCAACAGCCACCGAATCGATGCCGAGTTCAGCGGACACCACCTGAGTGAGCTGCAAGGCCTTTTCCACGGCAGTCAGAACAACCACCGAGTGGTAATCAGCAACTTCGCGGCGAATTATTTCAGCAAGCAGCCGGCCCAGATCGTTATTGAGCCTGGTCTGCCCGATGAGATTAAACGAGGCGATACGGATATTTCCATCGCGGGCGGGAACTAATACATAGGGAATTTCCACATCGTAGCCCAGCCCGTCAACCTGCAGCCGGTACTTTTCCCCAGATTCTCTGCTGTCAAGCACATCCATAGGGCCTCCATTTCAGGCAGCGGGACCAGACTCTGCTGCCCGTTATTCTGGGATCTTGCCCGCAACGCCCTTGACCAGAACCCTCATGGTCAGCAGATCCTTATCGGTTGCCTTCTCGCCGGCCTTCCAGAGTTCTTTCCCATCCTGATCAAGAACCGGTCCGGCGAAGATATTGTCCTCGCCTCCGGCAAGTTTAGCCTGTTCCGCCAGGACCTTTTCTTTTACATCGGCGGGAACGCTCTCGTTGAATGATGAAAGAATAATACCCTGGTCTTCCATACCGCCCCAGTACGGGGTGTTGTCCCAGGTACCGTCGATGACCTGCTGGACGGCCTTTTCATACCACTGTCCCCAGTTCCAGGTAGTTGAAACCAAGGCGCAGTCGACACCATATTTAGCAACGTCTTCACCGTATCCGATAGCGGGAACACCAGCCGCGCAGGCTGCCGCCGCGGAATCAGGTGTATCGGCCATCTGACGGATCAGGTCATGCTTTCTGGCAATGAGGGTTTCCGCCAAGGTTGTCTCATTGGCGGCATCTCGCCAGGACTTGAGCCAGACCACGGTGTTGAGCTTATTCACGTCATATTTCACCCCGGCTTCATCGAGTCCCTTCTTCAGTCCGATGGTAAACGCGTTGATACCTCGGATAGGCTCTGGAATCGGCTGGGTGGCGACGGTCCCCACCTTTTTGAAACCCATCAGACCGGCCATATATCCGGCCAGATATTCGCCCTGGTACATGCGTTCGAAATAGTTACGCATATTGTCCGAAGATTTGAAACCGGAACAGTGCTCGAACTTGATATCAGGATAGTCCTTGGCAACGGCCAGGAGCGGGTCCATGTGTTCAAAAGTGGTCCCGAAAATAACGTCATACCCCTTCTTGGCATAATCGCGAAACACACGCTCGGCATCAGCCGCGAGTACTTTCTCCGTGTACGATACCTCGATCTTGTCCCCCATTTTCTCCTGCAGGTATTTGATGCCGTTGTAGTGGGCAGTCGTCCACCCCTGGTCATCAATGGTCCACAGAAGGGCAAAGGCGACCTTCAGTTTCTTATCCTCTGCCGAAACATCCGGAGCCTGTACCCAGGTCAGCCCCATGAGCACTGCTGCCA
>JARFQM010000019.1 GCA_029287755.1 Desulfofustis sp.
AAGTGGGTACGGGCCTCGACCTTCTCCTTCTCGGTCATGCGCAGGTAGGGCGGCGAGCCGAATATGGGCATCGACTCGTCCGGCATCTGTTCGGGATTTTCCGGATCGAGTTCCTGCGACCAGTCGATCCGCTCCGCGGCAGTCCACTGTTTGATCTTGCCTTTTTCATTCCTGGTGACAACCACCACGTCTTCCATTTTAATGAGATATTCTTCCTGCATCTTGGCAAGTTCGGCACGCAATGCAAAGGCCGATTCCTTATCCTTGAATTCAATGACGACGAGATCACTCATAACCCTTCCTCCTTTTCATTTTAATTATTGATGCCGTTTACGGATGAATCGCTCCCCCCTTTTTTTGAGGCAGCTTCGGTTTATGCTCTCAACGGTCTTGCCCTGCCAGAGCGCCGCTGCGAATCATCGATGTCATGGAGTCTCTTCATGCCCTATCGCAGTTGCTTGATTTAGACCAAAAAATTTGCGCGATTGGCATCGAATCGGAGCTTTTCAGGCAAAGGATCACTTATCTTTCCATCAACAGAAAAATTTTAAGAAAATTCGAATAAACGCTGACAATATCCTGTGATCCGTGAGCAGGGTTTTGACCAATACAACGGTCCCCGAGACTGCAGAGACGTGGACACACTGATCGGTCGATGGGTTCAACGATAACGGCCTTTTTAGCAGATAGCTGCCTATTAACGCCTGCCCTTGGGAAAAAGGAACTGAATCGACAGACGAACCGACCAGTCCGGACCGATATCATCCGGTTTCTCCACATTGATGTATCCCTGCAGGGAGGCGTTTATTGGTTGCCTGCCCATTAAGAACACACGCCCAAAGCCGCCGCCGAAGGGCACGGTCCAGGTATTGTCGCTGTCTGCTTCCCAGTTGGCGGTGATTATCGGCGCACTGGTCAAATACCAGCCGTAATCCAGGTTATAGTTCACGAAATACTGCCAGGTGAAGAGATTCACGCTGTTGTCGCCGGAAAAGGACCAGACGTTGCTCAACAAAGAGCCTATTACCCAGCGTCCCGGCATGGTCAGGGCCACTGCGGATGGGCCGGCTCCCCACTCTCCCGGTCCCAGCCGGTCGTCGGTGGAGGTGGGCAGCAGCACCGCCGGGCCTGCTCCCCAGAGCCAGTCCCCCAGCCACAGGCCACGGTCCTTGGGAGAGAAGAACGCAGTGAACAGCGAGTCTCCCAGGCCGAATTCACGGTCCTGGCCGGGCCTGAAGGCAGGCTGTGAAACCACGGGCAGGATGGTCCGCGTGATCATCATCCACCTGTCGGTCAGGTGGACGGGAATGACGGGCTGGATGTTCAGGATATTCTGGGTGTCCTCCTGCGGCCCGAAGTTGAAATTAGTATTGTTCTGAAACGGCAGGCTTATCAGGTCGGCTACCGGGTTCTGCACAGCCCTGGCGAGGTCGCCCGCCGGGTCCTTGTCTTCCTTGAGGATGCCGTCGCCTGGATAGCCCCCATATCCATCAGGATACTTCTCATAGCCCGGCGCCCTGTCCGCCATTACGTCTGCCGGGGGTGCCAGTATGACAAAGAAAATCAGTAGTACGAAAAGTCTGAGTAAGATCGTCACTATTCCCCTCACGCTAATAGAATGAAAGCGCTTTCACCAGAAGATGTTTATACTACGCAGGTAAAATAATCAACCACAATGTGCTTACAGCAGATCAGCTCAAAGCAAAATTATAAGGTTGAGATGCACCTTCTTTTACCCAATTGATATTACTGCAAATATTAAAAAATTCACGATATCGATAAGCAAATTGGAAAGACTGGGGTCGTAGGCTGGCCACATCAGGGGTATACGATATGAAAAAAGTTTTCTGGCCGCTGGTATTCGCTTTCCTGGGTGTGTCAGTCACCGCATCCATCGCCCAGGAGCCGGCTGCGGCCCTCCTGGAAAATACGGCATGGCGGGCAACCGGTTTACCGGGCCAGGCGTTGCCGGCCGATTTGGGCAGTGAGGCGATCACAGTTCGCTTCGAAGCCGGCCGGGTGCACGGTTTTTCCGGCTGCAACCAATTCAGCGGATCGTACTCCTTGGAAGGTGGGAAGCTCGTAATCGGAAGCCTGGGCGGCACCATGATGGCCTGTCCGGAGCCGGCGATGACGGTTGAGAAACATTTTCTGAGCTCATTTTCGGGGGCTCTGCATGTCTCAGTGGCCGAAAATGAGCTGACCCTGACACCGGAACACGGGCAAGACCCGCTTCGCTTCAAGAAAGAGGCGCCGCCGCGACTGGAAGGCGGTCAGTGGGAGGTAACCGGCTATAATAACGGGCGGCAGGCGGTGGTCAGCCCAATGGCCAACAGCAGCCTCACCCTGATGTTCCAGGATGGGCAGGTCTCCGGCAGCAGCGGCTGCAACAGCTTTCACGGCTCGTTCACCGCCGTAGGAGAGGCGCTGACGATCCACCCGCTGGCAACCACCCGCAAGGCCTGTGAAGGCGTCCTGATGGCCCAGGAGCGGGAGTTCCTCACGGCGTTGCAAAGTAGTGCGACCTGGAAAATCACCCGGGGAATGCTGAATCTGCATCGGGCCGATGGTGAGAGGGTGCTGACGGCCAGCGAGTCGGGCACGTAGGGTCCAATCCGCTTTCATAACAATTCAGTTGTGCTCTTATGCCGGGCTGCCCTCCCGCATATGGGGACAAAAACACCGCGCTTGATACCATAATTCCACGCTCGGTTTTTTTTTTGCTTTTTGTGACATCAGGACTTATTCAATAAGCCCAACAGCAAAAGGAGTATTCATCACTCCTTCCATTAAACAAAGATTTTCCAGACAAGAGGACACGACTATGAGATTCAGTGACACGCACTCCATCTTGCGCCTGCGGTTCGCCTTTCTGGCGGGTGCTTTCGGCCTTGCGGCCACAGTTGCGGCACCGGGCTTTGCCGCTTCCGGCAACGAGGCAGGAACCAAGGCAGAACCGGCCGTTTTCGAGCACTTCGATCCCCTGGGTAAAGAGCCTTCCAGCTTCACCATTGAGTTGCGCGACGGTCTCAAGGCCATGCTGCCTTTCGATGATCAGCGGGACTTCGAAGAAGCCAAGAAGGGCTTCATCGCCGAGCCGCCCTTCAGAAAGATCATGGCTGATGCCGGCCATGTGGCCTGGGACATGGAGAGCTACGACTGGCTGCTGACGGGCAAGGATTTCGCCAGCATCAACCCCTCGCTGCAGCGGCAGGCGGTGCTCAACATGGCCTACGGGTTGTACGAAGTTCTGCCTGACCGCATCTACCAGGTGCGCGGCTTCGACCTCGCCAACATCACCTTCATCAAGGGTGACACCGGCTGGATCATTTTCGATCCGCTGACGGCGCAGGAGACCGCCCGGGCGGCACTGAAATTCATCAACGAAGAGCTCGGCGAACGACCGGTGGTGGGCGTCGTCTATTCCCACTCCCATGTCGACCACTGGGCTGGCGTGCGCGGGGTGGTGGACGAGGCCGATGTGGCCGGCGGCAAGGTGATGATCATCGCCCCGGAGGGCTTTCTCAACGCGGCGGTCTCGGAAAATGTATTTGCCGGCAACGCCATGTCCCGGCGCTCACAGTGGCAGTATTCCGTGCTTCTGGATCGCCATCCCCATGGCCATGTCGACCAGGCGATCGGCAAGAACGCCGCCCGAGGCAACGTCGGACTCATCCAGCCGAACCGGCTGATCAGCAAAGACTTCGAGGAGATCACCCTGGACGGCGTACAGATGGTGTTCCAGAACACCCCGGACACCGAGGCGCCGGTGGAAATGCACACCTACTTCCCGCAGTATAAGGCCCTCTGGCTCGCGGAGAACTGCACCGGCACGATTCACAATGTCTACACCATTCGCGGCGCCGCCGTGCGCAACGCCCTCAACTGGTCCAAAGAGCTTAACGTCGCCCTCTACGAGTTCGGCCAGGAGGCCGAAGTGCTGTTCAACTCGCACAGCTGGCCCCGTTGGGGCAATGAACGTATCCAGGAGGTCATACGCACCCAGCGGGACGCCTATGCCAACCTGAACAACCAGTCGCTGCACTACGCGAATCGGGGCGTCACCATCAACGAGATCCACAACGTCTACGAGGTTCCCAAGAGCCTTCAGCAGCAGTGGGCGGCCCGCAGCTACCACGGTGACGTGCGCAACAACGTCCGCGGCGTGCTCAACCGCTTCCTGGGCCATTTCGACATGAACCCGACCAACCTGGTCCCGCTGTCGCCGTCCGACTCGGCCCCGCTCTACGTCGAGATGATGGGCGGATCAGCCAATATCCTTGCCAAGGGTGAGGAGCTGATCGAGCAGGGTAAGTACCTGCACGCAACCGAGATCCTCAACCGGCTGGTGTTTGCGGAGCCCCAGAATCAGGCCGCGCGCCGACTGCTCGCCGATGCCTTCGAGCAGCTCGGCTACCAGAGCGAGAGTTCCAGCACCCGCAACGCCTTCCTGCAGGGCGCCTACGAACTCCGTCACGGCCTGCCCGGCGGGGTGCCGGCGCAGTCGTCGGGACCGGACGTGGTGCGCGCGATGTCGACCGAGCAGTGGCTCGACTTCATCGGCATCAGCATCGACCCGAAGCGAGCCGATGGTATGCAATTCACGATCAACCTGGTGACGCCCGACAACGGCGAGCGTTACGCCATCGAGATGAGCAACGCCACGCTGACGAACATCAAGGGCTTCCAGATACAGAATCCGGACCTGACGATTACGGTAAACCGCGCCGATCTCAACCAGGTGATGATGGGCCGCTCGTCGTTCGACGACCTGATCACGGCTGGAAAGGCCACGTTCGAGGGTGACCGGTCGGGCTTCGACCAATTGCGCTCCACCCTGGTGTTGTTCACGCCCGACTTCGAGATCATGCCCGGCACGGCGGCGAAGTCACCCGCGGAAGCGCCGAAACCGTTCGAGATCACCGGTCTCTCTGATCCTTTGATCGGCGACTGATGCAGCTCCAAGGCTCTGGCGGGACCGTCCAGCTTCATGCCCGCCAAGGAACCGCCAGATCCACGGCACCTGTCCGCCCCGCCGGGCCTGTACGGAGTTGCCCGGCCCGACGCATGAGCGTGCCCAGCTGCCGAGGCGCGATCGCGACCTGAGGGGCGCCGGCGTATTCTCCTTGCCGCATCGCTTCGCGGCCTCGGCGGGTGTGCTGGGGACCCTGATCGCCTGGGTGGTCGCTGGGTTCGGCATGTTCATGCTCGCCCTGGTTTTTCAGAACCTGGCCAACCGCAAACCAGACATCGATGCCGGTGTTTTCGCCTATGCAAAAGAGGGTTTTGGGGATTTTCCCGGCTTTTTATCGGCCTATGGGTACTGGGCGAGCGCCTGCGTGGGCAACGTTTTTTACTGGGTGCTGATAAAAGCGACCCTGAGCGCCGTCTTTCCTGCCTTCGGCGACGGCAACACGGTCCTGGCCGTGGCTGTTTCATCAGTCATGATCTGGGGGTTTTATTTCATGGTGCAGCGGGGTGTGAAGGAGGCGGCTTCGATCAACAAAATTGTCACCATTGCCAAACTTCTCCCTCTGCTGTTTTTTGTGGCAGTGGTCATCTTCGCTTTCAGATTGGATGTGTTCACGGCCAATTTCTGGGGCACCGACTATATATCTGCAGGAGATATCTACGAGCAGGTGAAAGCGACCATGATGGTCACGGTATTCGTCTTTATCGGTATTGAGGGTGCGAGTGTCTATTCCCGTTATGCTAAAAACCGTGAGGATGTGGGAAAGGCTACGGTTATAGGGTTTTTAAGCGTGCTTGCGCTTTTTGCCTCCATAACCATCCTGTCTTTCGGTATCCTGCCGCGTGCAGCACTCGCCGAGCTTTCAGACCCGTCGGTGGGGTCCGTTCTGGCAGCGGTCGTCGGCGACTGGGGAGCTGTTCTGGGTGGCGCCGGATTGATCGTATCCGTTTTAGGCGCTTATCTGGCCTGGACGCTGATGTGCGCAGAAGTTCTGTTTCTGGCCGCGAAAAACAAGGATATGCCCCGGTTCCTGGCCAGGGAAAATGCCAATCAGGTTCCCTCAAATGCGCTCCTGCTGACCAGTGTCATGATCCAGATTATTCTGATCATCACGATCTTTTCAGATGACGCCCTGACACTGGCGTTAACCTTGGCCGCGGCGCTCTCGTTGATCCCCTATCTGCTGTCAGGAGCGTATGCCCTCAAGCTGACCCTCACCAAAGAAACGTACGAAACCGATCAGCTCACTCTCAAAAAAGATCTCATAGTGGCTTCACTGGCGACGTTGTACGGTATTTTTCTGGTTTATGCGGCGGGCACCAAGCTGCTGTTGCTCTCCTGCATTATCTATTCATCCGGGATACTGTTGTACGTCATTGCCAGAAAAGAGCAAAAAATGAAACTCTTCAATATACGCGAGAAGGTGCTTCTTGTCGCGGTGGTTGCCGGAGCTATCGCAGGTATCAGTGCTTTGTTTTCAGGCACTGTGGCGTACAAGGATGATTACTCGGCGATCGGAGTTTCAGCCGAAATTGACTACATTAAGCAGATCGAAGAAGATAACATGTTCAAGTTAGAAGGGGGCTCCAATGAAAAGTGAACGATATGGCGTGCATTCTGAAGTAGGAACGTTGCGGAAAGTAATGGTATGCGCACCCGGACTTGGGCACACCCGGCTCACCCCGAGCAACAACGATTACCTGCTGTTCGACGATGTCATGTGGGTCCAGGCCGCCAAGCGGGACCATTTCGACTTCATCACCAAGATGCGTGAGCGCGGGGTCGAGGTTGTGGAAATGCACAATCTCCTGGCCGAGACCGTGCCGATCCCGGAAGCGAAGACCTGGATCCTTGATCGCAAGATCAAAGCCACCAACGTGGGGCTCGGGCTGATCGAGGATACCCGGGCCTACCTGGAGAGCCTGGACCCCCGGATTTTAGCCGAGTTTCTCATCGGCGGTCTGTCCATCATCGACATCCCCAAGAGCTTCGCCAAGTCGGCCTACCTGGATCTGGTGCGCGAAGCCCAAGGGGTGACGGAATACCTGCTTCCGCCCCTGCCCAATACCCTTTACACCCGCGATACCACCTGCTGGATTTACGGCGGCGTCACGCTCAATCCCCTCTACTGGCCGGTGCGCCGTGAAGAGACCCTTTTGACCACCGCCATTTACCGTTTCCATCCTGCTTTTGCTCAGGCGGGCATAAATGTCTGGTGGGGCGACCCGGACGAGAATTTCGGGCTGGCAACTCTGGAGGGCGGGGATGTGATGCCGGTGGGCAACGGGGTGGTCCTGATCGGAATGAGCGAGCGGACATCCCGCCAGGGTATTTCCATGGTTGTCGAAGCTCTCTTCACCAAAGGCGCGGCCCAGAAAGTGATCGTTGCGGCCATGCCCAAACTGCGCGCCGCGATGCACCTGGACACGGTCTTCACCTTCGCCGACCGCGACCTGGTGACCATCTACCGCCCCATCATGGACCAGGTCCACACCATAACCCTGCGGCCGGGTTCGACGCCCACCGGAATCGAGGCCACACTCGAGAAGCGGCCGTTTGTGGATGTGGTGGCCGAGGCCCTGAACTTCAAAAAGCTCAGGGTCATCGAGACCGGCGGCGACCACTATGCCAACGAGCGCGCCCAGTGGGACAGCGGCAACAACCTGGTCGCTCTCTCCCCGGGCGTGGTGGTTGCCTACGACCGCAATGTCTGGACCAACACGGAACTGCGCAAGGCCGGCGTCGAGGTAATTACCATCTCCGGGGCCGAACTTGGCCGGGGCCGGGGCGGTGGTCACTGTATGACCTGTCCGCTGGTCCGTGATCCTGTTGACTTCTGATAAGAAGTAGACACAAAAGAGCGGGCTGCAGGGCCATGCTGTATTCAAATGCACGCTCGTTTTGATCAATTTCGAGCCCATTCTCCGCAGCAGGACTGTCGGAAATAATATTTTGCGCATCTGCACCGAAGGCAAAAATCAGGCTCAGACAAAACACCAGAATCAGAGAGCCGCTGAGCAGGCGAAACACAGCTCTCTCAGTGCTCGTTCTGGCATTGATCAAAAGACCACTTCCACACATCCATAGCCTGACCTCGCAATTCGAGCGGCCCCGCATGCCTTACCAGCGGATGTCTAGGCCCACCACAGGGCCGTGCACCGTGGCGTCATAGGTAAATCTATCGTTGCCGCTACCGGTTTCATAATCGGTGCCGATTGCCCGATATCCGGCAACGATGGCGACGTTTTTCCACGGTTGAAAATCGATCATTGCAAGACCCTGCCAGGTGAAATCGGATGAAACTCCGAAACCGCCAATATCACCGTACAATCTCAGCGTCCATTGATCAGCGAGCTGGTAATCATAGCGAAGACCTGCTATCGGATCTATCCAGTCCTGATCACCATCAAGCCTGATCTGCAGATTATTCAAATTAACCTCAGCATCCAGCCTGGTATAGCGGATTCCGGCGATACCATCCAGAACGTGAGCCCCATCGATAAATCGATAGGTGCCGGCGAGATTGACAATCTGCGACTCGAACCCCGCATCGATGTTGACTGCATCGCTCACTTTCTCTTTGCCCAGGTCGAGATAATTATAATCAAATACGAAGCCTATCTTGTTTTTGTATAAGCCGTTGAAGCGCAGGGTGAAGACGCCTTGGAGATTGTCCCAGACGTCGCCGAAATCAATACTTGCGCTGGCCGTCCTGTCTCTAATGCCCAGGTCTCCGTCTATTGAAATGGCCCATAAATACAGTGGGGCGAGATTGAACTGCCAGTTGCTCTCTTCCTGAGAACGAGCTCCTGCTGGAAACAGCATGGTTATGAGGCACACAAATAAAAACAATCGCTTTGCTTGCATAATCAACTCCCCCTTTTGTTTAGGTGATTACTATCTCTGTATCTCGGAAGTCCACATGTCTTGACAGGTGGCTGACTAGTTTGGAAAAGAATAATACTTCCCGCGAGCTATCCTGACCACGTTGTCGCTTCCAAACTGTTCTATTATATCATGTGGTAGGTCGGCAACCGAAAACGTATCTCCCGCGGGGTCTGCCGAACGAAAAACGACGTTTTCGGCCCTTCTTCTGGAGCCCGAATTGAGAAGCTCGAATATCAGGACCCAGACAACGGCCTTTTCTACTCTGGTAACGGCTGGAAAATGTTTCTTCACCAGGATGCTGGCCAACAGCACATTTCCCTGCACAGGATTTCCGTTCTTTATCGCAAAGTCAATGGGAGGAATACAGAGCATTAGATCGATGCACTCAAC
>JARFQM010000004.1 GCA_029287755.1 Desulfofustis sp.
GGAGCCCGGGTGATGATCTGGAGCCGCTCCCAGGAGTCGGTGGACGGCGCCCAGGAGAAGATGAAAGAGGTCCCCGGCAGCGACGGACGAGTGGCCGGCATGCAGGTAGACGCCGGCAGCGAAGACGAGGTGGCGCGGGCCCTGCAGGAGACGGTCTCCTCGCGTGCGGCCCCGGACATCCTGATCAACGGCGTCGGCGGCAACATCGGCAAATATCCGCTCATCGAGCAGGACATGGAGTTGTTTGAAAAGGTGCTGCACATGAACCTGGTGGCCGGCCTGATGATCCCCACCAAGGTGTTCGGCAGGTACTGGATAGAAAACCAGATCAAGGGATCGATCATCAATCTCACCTCGATGGCTTCCTACAACCCGCTTTCGGGGGTCTGGGCCTACGATGCGGCCAAATCGGCGACGTTGAATCTGACCATGGCTTCGGCCAACGAATTCGCCGAACACGGTATCCGGGTCAACGCCATCGCCCCGGGCTTTTTTCTGGGTAAACAGAACCGCGCCCTGCTGGTGGATCAGGAAACCGGCGAATATACCGACAGAGGCAAGGCGGTCATCGCCCACACTCCCTACGGCCGCTTCGGCGAGGTTAGCGAACTTTCCGGTGCCACCGTCTTTCTAGCCAGCGATAGAGCCGCTGGCTTCATCACCGGCGTGTCGATTCCGGTGGACGGCGGCTATCTGGTGCACAACATCTAATTTAGTGCGCTGCCAAATCAGCTAAAAGCTCAGGGGAGCCGAGATGCTCTCACCCCGGCTCCCGGGCAACTCCATCGTTGTTTCCTCAACCGTTTAGGTCAGGCAACCTCCAGCACCTGACAATGCTTTTCGATAAGCGGGTCCATCAGCATCTTGAGCCGTGATTTCACGGTGTTGATCTGATAGGTGTCGGCAGCCGAGGGCGGCATCAGCGGCGGTCCCATGTCGATTCCGCGCAGTTCCAGGGCCAGTTTGAAGCCGATCGGGAACGGGGCGGCGAACATGGTCCTGATCACCACCAGGATCAGTTTCTGCAGGCTCAGCGCCCTCTCCAGGTCCCCCTCCTGCCAGGCCCGGAAAATACCCACCATGATCTCGGGGAAAATCCCGGCCGTGGCGGTCCTGCAGCCCTTGGCGCCCATCAGCAGGCAGGAGAGCAGGGTCTCCTCGCGGCCGGTGAGCATGGAGATGTCCTCGCCGGCGATGGCGATCTTGTCCATGAAGTGCATGAAATCGACCATCGAACCGCTTGAATCCTTCATGCCGACGACATTGGGGTACCTGACCAACCGCTTGACCATGTCATAGTCAAGCGGTGAAGTGAAGAGCGGGATGTTGTAGAGAATGACCGGCAGGCCGCACTCCTCGATTATGGTCTCGAAAAAGCGCTCCACCATCGCCCCGCCGGGCTTGTAGAAATAAGGCGGGGTGACAACCACCGCCTCACAGCCGATGGAGGCCGCATACCTGGCCAGTTTCACGCATTCGGCCGGAGCTGAGGCCACCACTCCCGGGGTCACCGGGACCCGGCCATCCACCTGGTCGACGACGATGTCCATGCACCTGCATTTTTCGTCGAAATCCATGTGGATCCCCTCCCCGACCGAACTGATTGGAAAGATGCCGTCAAGTCCCCTGTCGATGACGAAATCGAGCAGCTTCCTGAGTTCAGCTTCGTTGACCCGTTGATTTTCGTCAAACGGGGTGAGCAGGGCTGGATAAATACCTTCTGGACGAAACATTTCAACTGTCTCCTCTGCTATGGATAATCTGGTTTATACAGGTTCAGCACCAATATCGAGGCGGTCGAGCACTTCCCTGGTGGGTCTGCCGTCGTCTGTCCAGCCTCTGAGTTTATAGTAGGTCTGCACCATCTCGCCGACCTCGACGGTGGCCCCTTTGCGGGGGCCGTCGGGCAGCGGTTCGCTGGTAAAGCGGGCCGGCAGACTGTCCTGATCGGCGGTCAGCCCCTCTCGCAGGTTGAAGAGCCGGACCAGGTTGTTGACCCGTTCCCCTGCCTCCAGCAGCTTTTGGGCATCAGCAAACGATTCTATTCCGGTCAGCGAGGCAAAAAGCGGGGCGATCTGCTCGAGCGTCAGGGTAAAGGCGGCAAACAGGCAAAGCCCGCTGCAGTTGACCAGGCAGAACAGATCCTGCTGGTTTTTGACCACCTCCGGCTTGAACTCGGTGGTGTGCAGCCCAAGCGGGTTGGTCATGTTCAATATCTCCTCACCGATCGGCCAGGAGCGCAGGTGACAGCCGCCCCGATCGCTAGTCGCATACGCCAGGGCCATGCCCTTGGAGGCCCGGGGATCATAGGCGGGCAGTTCAAGGCCCTTAACCTGGGCGCCGAGTCCGCGGGCGCCGTCGATACTGTGCTCGAGGTGGCGGACCCCCCTGGACCATTCCCGGCCAGGACCTTTGCGTTCACCGATGAGCTTGACGGCTTCCACCATCGCTTCGCCGTTGCCCCAGCTGAGATCGAGCCCCCCTGTATCAGCCGAGTTGAGCAGCCCCTGTTGGTAACAATCCATCAGGAAGCCGACCACATTGCCCACCGAAATGCCGTCCAGGCCGTAAGCGTCGCACAGATGTTCCGCCTCGATTATGGCGGCCACATCGGTGTTGCCGCAATGAGAGCCGAAAGCCCAGACCGTCTCATATTCGGGCCCCTCGGTATAGGCCCCCTT
>JARFQM010000010.1 GCA_029287755.1 Desulfofustis sp.
TTCGACACCTCGGTGGAGCGCTTTCTCAAGGAGGCCAGCACCGACCCCAAGGTGCTGGTCATCAAGATGACCCTCTATCGAACCAGCTCCGACTCCCGCATTATCCAGTATCTGGTGGATGCCGCTCACAACGGTAAACAGGTTGCCGTAGTCGTCGAACTGATGGCCCGTTTCGACGAGTCGGCCAACATCAAGTGGGCCGAGGCGATGGAAGAAGCCGGAATTCATGTGACCTACGGCGTGGTCGGCCTCAAGACCCACTCCAAGGTGATCTTCGTGGTCAGGCGCGACTATAACGGCCTGAAACGCTATGCCCACATCGGCACCGGCAACTACCATGCCGGCACCGCCCGCCAATACAGCGATCTGGGCCTGCTGACCAACGACCCGGTTATCTGTGAGGACCTGACCGAGCTGTTCAACTACCTGACCACCGGATATGCCCCGGTGAGGAAATATCAGAAAATCCTGCCCTCGCCGCACGTCTTGAAACAGGCGCTGCTGAAAAAAATTGACCGCGAAATCGGACTGCACAGCGAGGAAAATCCCGGATTGATCCAATTTAAAAGCAACGCGCTCGAGGATAAGGACATTACCAGGGCACTCTACCGGGCCTCCCAGGCCGGGGTGCATGTCGACCTGATTATTCGTGACACCTGCCGCCTGAGACCCGGCATTAAAGGACTGTCGGAAAACATAAGGGTCATTTCCATCGTCGGCCGCTTCCTCGAGCATGCCCGAATCTTTTATTTCAAGAACAACGGCGACGAAGAGTATTTCATCGGCTCTGCTGACCTTATGAAGCGCAACCTCGAGTCACGCGTCGAGGTCGTCACCCCCATCGAGGAGAAAAACTGCCAGGCCAGGCTCCGTGAAATTCTCGATATTCAGCTCGGCAACAAGCGCTCGGTCTGGGATATGCAGGGCGACGGCACCTATCTCAAGAGGCAGCCGGACAAAGGCGACGATCCACGCACCGTCCAGGAGATCCTTATCGAGCTGGCTCAGAAACGGCTGGCCTCATCTCCCATACCAAAAAAGAAGAAACTCAAAAAGCCCCCCAAAGCCGGCAAGCGCAAACGCAACTAGGGAGATTCTCCAGAAATCCGGCAAAGGTTTTTAACTTTGTCAAAAGGTCCAACGACTTGAGATTGCTCGTCAGTCAAGGAGATTTGTGCTGGACTATAGTACACATATGTCCAGCACAAAAACGACGCCGAATCACGAGCTAGATCAAGTCGCCGAAATCAAGAAAGTTCGTCGAACCGACAGGTCAACACCAGCTCCCCATCCTCAAACTGCTTTTTGACTTTGTAGGGCAATGTCTTGAACAGATTGATCATGGCCTGGTTGGACGGGAAGGTGTAGGCGAGGAGACCGGCGATGCCGCTCTCCCTGGCGGCGCTGGCCAGTTTGTGCAGAAACAGTTTACCCAGTCCTTTGCCCTGGTACTCGGGGCTGATCGAGAAGGCAACTTCGGACATGTTGATATTGCTGAGCCTCATGCTCTCCGCCACTCCTATAATATGGCCGAAGCCGAACTCGCCGACGAGAGCCACCAGGGTGAGGCTGTTGACATAATCGATCTGCGAGCGTATTTCCACATCCTTGCGGGCGAAGATCGTCTTCTGGCCAAAGAACCTCGAGACCACGTCCTCCTTGGGCAGCGAGTAGTAGTGTTCCTGGATCCTGCGCTCGTCAACCGGCTTGGCCGGCCGAATGGTGATCTTTTCACCGTTGACCTCGATGGTCTCCTCAAGTCTGACCGGGTAGACCGCCTTGACCGCCTCGCCCAGGCTCCGCTCCATGCCGATCAGTCCCTGCTCTTTGGCAGCAGCGAACAGATCCTCACGAAAATCGGGGTGGGCAATGGTAATCATGGCAATCACCCGTTCCTGCAGGCTCTTGCCGAACAGATTCACCGCACCGTACTCCGAAACCACATAGTGGACGTCACCGCGCGGCACCACTACCGCTATGTCATCGAATTTGGGAACCACGTTTGAAACGACCGTACCGTCAGGGTCCTGCCTGGTGGACATCAGCATGAGAATCGATTTGCCCCCGGGGGAGCGGCGGGCCCCCCGCACGAAATCGGGAATGCCCGAGACGCCGGCAAACCTGGTGGCGGCCGAGGCCTCGGCTGATACCTCACCGGTCAGCTCCATGCAATATGCCACGTTGAGCGACACCATCCGCTGATGCTGGGAGATGATGAAGGGATCGTTGACATAGTCAGAAGGATGAAAGTCAATCGCCGGGTTGTCGTTCAGAAATTCATAGAGATTGTGGCTGCCGACCGCCATCGAGCCAACCATCTTACCCTCGTTGATGCCCTTTTTCTGGTTGGTGATGATGCCCTGGGCGTAGAGGTGCATGATATCGTCGGTGATGAACTGCGAATGGATGCCGAGATCTTTCTTATTGCTGAGCCCCCGGACCGTTGCCTGGGAGGCGGCATCAAGTCCGATCTGCAGGGTCGAGCCATCCTCGATCAGGTGGGCGATATGGCTGCCGATTTCATTGGCGGCGTCGGAAACCTCCCTGGTTGGAGGTACGGAGAGCAGCTCCTCCTCGTGTTCAACCACGTAATGGACATAGTTGGCGTGGATAAAGCTCTGCCCCATGACCCGCGGCATCCGCGGGTTGACCTGGGCGATCACCAGGTCGGCTGAGCGGGCCGCCGCCATGGTCACGTCAACCGATATCCCCAGACTCATCCAGCCGAAGTCGTCGGGCGGCGACACCTGGATGAGGGCGACATTGAGCAGCAACCTCTTGGACAAGAACAGGCTTGGCACATCGGACATGTTCATCGGGGTTATGAACCGCTTGTGCCGGGCGATCGATGGCGATTTTGCCGAGCCGAGATAAATGGAGCGTATGTTCAGGCTGGTATCCATCGTCTTGTCGGCAATGGCGGTCAGCGATGCGGTTTCGCGGCCGAGCAAGCGAACGATTTCAAGACCGCTGAAGCTGTTGGCCTGTTCGGTCAGAGTCTGGACCAGATGCTGCGGCTCCCCGCATCCCGAGCCGATGAACACCCGCTGACCGGATTTAATCAATTTGACTGCCTGGTCAGCGGTAATGATTTTATGCAGATAGCTGTCCGCCCAATATTGCGATGCCGGCATATGGCCTCCTGAAGATCAAATTTTTCTGGCATACAGGACCTGCTCACCGGGAGCAGAAATTATAAACCGATGGAGCAATCCCGCGCGCCGGATCCTGAGAACGATAGGTTCTATATACGACGATTACAGGCGATGCTCAATGAGAATCGGGCGCCGGGAGGAAGAATAGCAGGGGCAGACCACGGTCCGAACCGGGGCAGGCCGCTTCATACGGCCCGCCCCCAGAAAAGTATCAGGAAAAATCATTGAGGATGGAGCGGGCGATAATGAGCCGCTGAATTTCGCTGGTTCCTTCATAAATAGTGGTAATGCGGGCATCCCTGGTATAGCGCTCAAGGGGATAATCCGTTGTATACCCATAGCCGCCAAGGATCTGCATGGCGTCATAGCAGGCGCGGTTGGCCGCTTCGCTGGCGAACAGTTTGGCCATCGACGCCTCTTTAGCGAAGCTGCGCCCCTGCTCTTTCAGATAGGCGGCGTTCATAAGCAGCAGTCTGGCCGCCTCCAGATCGGTGTAACGATCGGCTATTTTCCACTGGATGGCCTGGAACTCACTTATCTTCCTGTCGAACTGGATGCGCTCCAGCGAGTAGCTGGTCGCCGCATCCATCGCCGCCAGCCCAACCCCAAGCGCCAGCGAGCCGATGCCTATGCGGCCGCCTGCCAGTTCCGTGACAGCCACGCGAAAACCGTCGTTGAGTTTACCCATCAGCGCTCCTGCGGGAATGCGACAGTCCTGGAAGAGCAACTCGTTGGTTTTAGAGGCATGCTGCCCCATTTTCTTTTCCGCTTTACCGATGGTAAAGCCCTCGATTCCAGGTTCCACCAGGAACACACTGACCCCTTTGCCCTTTGGCGCCGCCGGATCGGTAACCGCCCAGACCACGAAGACGCCGGCACAGGAGCCGCTGGTGATAAATATCTTGGAGCCGTTCAGCACCCATGAGTCCCCGTCCCGGACGGCCGTGGCGGTCATCGAGGCAGGATCGGATCCGGCCCCCGGCTCGGTCAAACCGAAGGCGCCAGCCAGGTACTCTCCAGAGCAGATTGGGGGGATGTACTTTTCTTTCTGCTCTGTGCTGCCCAGTGCCTGGATTACCTCGCAAACCATATTGTTGACCGACACGGTAACCGCGGTGGAAGCGCAGGCCCTGGCGATTTCGGTCAGGGCCACGCTGAAGGCGATCACACCAGCCTCCGCCCCGCCGTATTCGTCACTGATATTGAGGCCCATAAAGCCAAGCTCGGCCAGTTTCCGCAGATTTTCGTGGAAGGTGTCCTGATCGTCCTGCTGATCCAGGGCGGCCGCGACCGGCTCGAGCTCTGCCTGGGCAAACTCCCTGGCGGTGTCCTGGATGAGTTTCTGTTCTTCGTTGAGATCTAGTTTCATGGTCCTGTTCTTAGCTGTGGGAAAATGGTCAATCTGCTCCTGCCAGGCCCGTCATTTACCTTTGAACTCGGCCTTTCGCTTCTCCAGAAACGCCTTCATACCTTCACTCTGGTCTGCGCTGGCGAAACAGACACTGAAAAGATCCGCCTCATAACGGCAGGCCCTGGTCAGATCCATTTCCATACCCGACTGGACCGCTTCTTTGCAGAGCTTGATAGCAAGCGGTCCTTTCTGGCCGATTTTCTCCATGATCCCGAAGCAATGATCAATCAGCTCGTCCTGGGCCACCACCCGGTTGACCAGGCCGATCCGGCAGGCCTCCTGGGCATCAATCATGTCGCCGGTCAACATGAGTTCGAGGGCCTGGCCGGTACCCACCAGCCTCGGCAGTCGCTGGGTGCCGCCGAATCCGGGGATGACCCCCAGGTTTACCTCGGGCTGACCGAATTTGGCATTTTCGCTGCAGATCCTTATATCACAAGCCAAAGCCAGCTCGCAGCCGCCGCCCAGCGCAAATCCGTTGATCGCTCCGATCACCGGTTGAGGCAGCGCGGCAACTGCATTCAAGGCCCGGTGGCCGAGCCTGCCGAACTGGCGCCCGGCAAGCACATCATAGTCCTGCATGGCACTTATATCAGCTCCTGCCACGAAGGCCTTGTCCCCGGCGCCGGTAAGGATCACCCCGATCAGCTCATCTTTTTGAGCCAGTTCCCCAAACAGCGCTTCCAGCTCTATCAGCGTCTCAGGGTTCAGGGCATTCAGCGATTTGGGCCGGTTTACGGTGACTAATCCAATGTTGTTGTCGATCTCGCAGAGCAGGTTGTCCATATTCGCTCCTTGTGTATGGTATTTTTCTCTTTCAGCGGCTCAGTCGAGGTAAAATCTCCAGGCGCAGAACCACTCTTCGGGGTGCTCATCGGGAGGGCAGCCGACACACTCGGTCTTGATCCGCGCATCGATGCTTCTGGCGAAATAGCTGTATTCCACCAGCCCGCCGGACTTGCAGGGGTAGTCGGGCAGTCCTTTGCGTTTTCTGGCAGCCTGTACCCGGCACTTGTTCATCTGAAAAACAAAGCTCTTCTCCCCCTCGTCGACCATGGACTGCTCGTTAATTGAGGCATAGACCCGAAACCCCAGGGCGCGCTTGAGCCCTGCCAGTCCAGGATTGTCGTACAGGCCCAGCCCCTGCTTGATGGTTGCGGCTTCGAACGGGGAAAAATGCGCCCAGCAGGAGTCGTTGCAGCGCTTGGCCTCGCCCAACCCCTCACTCTGCTCGATGGTTTGGAACCAGACGCCGTCATTGACCAGCCAGTTTTTTGCCAGACGATCTTTGAGCTCACCCAGTTCGGCTTCATCCATGTCGAGCAGCACGGAAGGGATGCCATCGATCAGCTCGAAGCCGAACATCTTACCCAGGTGATTCATCTGGATAGCAAAACTCGTTTTGAAGGCCTTTTCCAGCATACCCAGCGCCTTCTCGGCGCCCATCTGATGCCTGACTTCGCCATACCACATGCCATGGTGGAGAATAGTCCGATGGAAGAGATCGATGATGAAGCGGGCGCTTTCTTCCTTGCTCAGCTGTGCCTCACTGTCTGCCTTGTAATCGGCCATGGCTGCCTCCCTTAAATCCTAGATAAAGGTAATCGAATCGGGGCTTCGGGTAAGCGGTACGAGACCGCTCTCGGTGACCTGATGGGTATTCTCTATACCGACAACACCCAGGCCCGGCATGATCAACTTGGGCTCCAGCGCTATGACCATGTTCTTCTCGAGTTTGAGCTTCTGGCCTTTGGCCAGAAAGGGGAACTCATCCAATTCCAGCCCCACACCATGCCCGGTAAACCTGATGCGCCGCTCACCGACCCCCATGAACCACTCCCCGTATCCCTTTTCTTCTGCCAGACTGACCATGAGCGCATAGATGTCCCCGCTGGCGACGCCCGGCCTGGCCTGCTCTTTAACCCGTTCCTGAATATCGAGCATGGCTTCCTGGCCCGCCAGAAGCCGGTCAGGAAGCTCCCCCAGACAGAAGATCCTCGCATGATCGGAAAGATAGCCGTTGAGCGCAAAGACGTAATCGACCAGAATCGGTTCGTTTCTTTGAATCTTTCTAAAGCCGGCACCCTGCCCGGTGAGTCGGCTCGGCCCCTGGCCGCCGGTGGGTGAGGCGAGATAACTCGGGACTGCTGCATCAGCCCCCGACAGCAGATGACCGTAGAACAGTTCACTGCCCCAGAGGCGCATTCTGACAATGCCCTGATGGCCGAGACTGCGGGCATAGGATTCCAGTTCCCCGGCTAACTCAAGCTCAGTCTTTCCTTCTGCGACCAGCTCACCAACCCGGGCACAGACCAGATCAGAGCCCCTGGCCGCCAGCTTGATGCAGTCGATCTCGTAGTCGGACTTCACCGCCCGGATCAACCGGATCTCGGTCGATACGTCCACCAACTCAGAGGTATCGAAAATGCTCTGATACTGGAAATAGATATTGGCAGGCAGAACATCGAGTTCAAGCCCCAGCAGCGCCGGCGAAGCCAGGCCGCGACTGGCAAGGATGTCGGGTAAGGTCCGGGGGCTGCCGATGGATACTACCTGCTCAAGCGGCGATTCCCGCCTGGCCCGGTCGAAATCCTTAAACACCATGAGCAGCGGTTGACCGACGTCGGGCACATAGAGGTAGCCCTGCTGGGAGGTGGCGGAAAAGTAGAACAGGTCGGTCTTCTGCACGATGAGCGCGCCATCGATACCTTTCTCCTGCAGCGCCAGCTGGAGCCGCTCGATTCTTCCGCCCAGTTCAGTTGCAGTGATTTCCTGGGTTCTTAGTTCCGACACGCGATCACCTCCTTCTGCCGGGGAGGATGGAAACTACTTGTAGTCGTAAAATCCTTTGCCGCTCTTTCTGCCGAGCCAGCCGGCCTCGACATATTTTCTGAGCAGGGGACAGGGCCGGTACTTGGAGTCCTTGAAACCGTCGTAGAGGGTTTCCATGATTGCCAGACAGGTGTCCAGTCCAATCAGGTCGGCCAGGGCCAGCGGACCCATGGGATGGTTCATGCCGAGCTTCATGACCGTGTCGATATCCTCGGCTCTTCCAACCCCCTGGTAGAGGCAGAAAATCGCCTCGTTAATCATCGGCAGCAGGATCCGGTTGGCGATGAAGCCAGGGTAATCGTTGGCTTCAGCCGGTGTCTTGCCGAATTGTTCGCACAGCTGCCAGGTAAGCGCAAAGGTTTCGTCAGAAGTGGCCAGCCCCCTGATCACTTCGACCAGCTTCATGACCGGCACCGGATTCATGAAATGCATGCCGATTACCTTGTCGGGACGCTCCGTCTGGGAAGCAATGCGGCCGATGGGAATGGAAGAGGTGTTGGTGGCCAGAATCACATGGGCGGGACAGGCTTCCTCAAGTTGACGAAAGATGTTGAATTTCAGCTCCTCCATCTCAACCGCCGCCTCGACCACATAATCCGCCTCAGCCATATCGCCAATGTCAGTGGTCGGGCGTATTCTGTTGAGGATCTCCCTGGCCTGGCCGGTTTCCAGTTTCCCTTTTTCCACACTCCGGACCAGGTTTCTCTCAATGGTGGCCAGACCGGCTGCAGTGCATTCATCACTGATATCGCTCATGATCACCTCAAGTCCGCTGGCCGCGGCTACCTGGGCAATACCGCCGCCCATCTGGCCGGCGCCGATGACACCAAAGGTTTTAATAACCATATCTCACTCCTTGTCGATAGTATCGGATTGTCCTATCTGCTCACTACCAGGGCTACCGCCTCGCCCCCGCCGAGACAGAGCGAAGCCAGGCCGCGCTTCAGGTCGCGACGCTCCATTTCGTACAGCAACGTGGTCAGCACCCGGGCGCCACTGGCGCCGATGGGATGCCCCAACGCCACGCTGCCGCCGTTGACATTGACTTTTTCGGGATCGAGTTTCAGCACTTCGTTGATCGCACATGACGTGCCGCTGAAGGCCTCGTTGATTTCAAAGAGATCGATATCCTCAATCGAAAGACCTTCTTTTTTTAACACTTTAGGGATGGCATAAATGGGCGCCATCAAGACGTATTTCAAGTCGATGCCATGGGAGGCCTGGGCACCGATGCGGGCCATAACTGAACAACCGAGTTCCTTGGCCTTATCCTCGCTCATCATTACCACGGCGGCAGCACCGTCGCTGATAATCGAGGCATTGCCGGCAGTGCCGACCCCGTCTTTCCTGAAAGCCGGACGCATGGAGGAAAGAGTCTCATAGCTCGTTTCGGCTGGACATTCATCAGTGTCGAACAGACGCGGGTCGCCCTTACGCTGGGGAATGGGTACCGGAGCTATCTGGGAGGTGAAGGCCCCGCCCTCGATAGCCTTCAGGGCCCGAGTGTAAGACTGCTCCGCAAAGCGGTCCTGCTGCTGCCGCGAGACCCCCCACTTTTCACAGATCAGCTCATTGGACATACCCATGTGAAAATCGTTCACCACATCCCAAAGCCCGTCGTGCAGCATGTGATCCTGCAGCGTCCCGGGTCCCATGCGATGCCCCCACCTGGCCTTTTCGAGATAGTAGGGGGCTCTGCTCATGTTCTCCATACCGCCGGCCACCACCACCTCGGCATCACCGCACTGGATCGCCTGGGCCCCGAGCATGACGCTTTTCAAGGAGGATCCACAGACCTTGTTGACGGTAATGGCTTCCACCTCGTCGGGAAGTCCGGCCTTGATAGCCGCCTGCTTGGCAGGATTCTGACCGTACCCGCAGGGCAGCACCATGCCCATAATGCATTCGTTGACAACGGTGCCTTGGATACCAGCTTTGTCGAGCGATTCCTTGATAACATGGGCCCCGAGATCGGTAGCGCCGATAGTGGAGAGAGCGCCCCCGAAACTGCCCAAAGGAGTCCGAACCGCGCTGACAATTACCGCTTTTTTCATGCTGACCTCCAGAAGCTGGAATTCTGTCGTCACTATCAAGAAGATGGTGTATCTCCTTGAAGATATGTTTCAACCGTTTACCGACCAAGCGCTCGGTCGTTGTGCTGAGTTTACTATTTCACCCTTAATTGTCAATCTTTTATTGGAGGGCCTGTCGGTAAGACCAGGCAACCGGGGAAGCGGCGCTGAGATCCGGGCAGGAATCGACGTCGCCCTGCCCTGGCGATCCTCCGACTTCGACAGCCCGGCGCGCCCCAGGGGTGCACCATCAAGGAATCAATTACTAGAGGAGTGATGAACGTTTTTTACGTGATCTTCTGCTTACCATCCCAATTAACCAGCCCCCGAAAAATACTCCGCCGCCCGCCAGAAACCATTTCAGCGTATCGGTTTTGCTGAGCCGCTGATTCTCGCTCTTCAGGGCTTCATTCTGGCTTTCAAGATCAGCGACCCGCACAAGGGCTGCTTCCAGATCGTTTTTGGTCTGGATCACATCGGCAGTATCTTCCTGCAGCCTGAGATAATTTTCATCGATAGTGGTCCGCTCAGCAATGCACTGGGTGAGCTCCCTGTCCACCTCATCTTTCTCCTCGCTCAAACGTCTCTCCACTTCGTCTCTTTCCGTCGTCAACTGGTCGACGCGGAGCTTCAGGGACTGGGTTGTCTCGGTAAGCACCTGCTTTTCCCGCTCCAGCTGCTGTACTTGCTGACCAAGCGGAGGGGTGGCGCTCAGGTAGCGTCGCAATACCCAGCCTTCCCTGCCGCTCTCAAGCCTGACCTGGGCCCAGTCATCAGCTTCCTCGAGCAGTTCGACGGGGGTGCCATCCTTGATCACGGCAATGATCTTGAAATCAGTGCCCTTGCCCCGTCTCATGGTGATTTCGGAACTCGGCTTGACGTAGAGATTTTCAGCCCAGCCCGCAACGGCAGGGAGCGTGGTCAGCAAAACAATCAGGCAGAAAACATGGATCCGGTCTTTAAGTTTCATAGCGCTCTATGAGTGTTGGGATGAATGGGTATCACCGTATCCTCTCCACCCTATCCGGTATACACGCTCTCTGCAATAAATTCCTGATAACCTTGACAGGCCGGGCTTTCAGTTGATCCGCCTATGGCCCTGCCACTCCCTGTCTCTGAGTTTGAACTTCTGGATCTTGCCGGTAGCCGTTTTGGGTAGTTCTCCAAATTCCACGTATTTGGGTGCCTTGAACCTGGCCAGATGGCTCTTGGTAAAATCAATGATGTCCTCGGCTTTGGGCTCGCGGCCGGGCTTCGGCACGACAAACGCCTTGGGCACTTCACCCCATTTGTTGTCAGGAACTGGAATCACCGCCACCTCCTGGACATCCGGATGACTGTAGATGACGCTTTCCACCTCAACGGTGGAGATATTTTCACCGCCGCTGATAATGATATCCTTTTTTCGGTCCATGATCTGAATGTAGCCGTCGGGATGCATCACCGCCAGATCTCCACTGTGAAACCAGCCGCCGGCAAAGGCAGCTTCAGTGGCTTCCGGATCTTTGTAATAGCCGATCATTACATTGTTTCCCCGCATCACCACCTCGCCCATGGTGACCCCGTCTCTGGGGACCGATGCCATGGTTTCGGGATCGACCACATCCATAAAATGGGTGACGATAAACGGTACTCCCTGCCGTGATTTCACCTTGGCCCGCTCCTCTTCTCCAAGCTTTTCCCAGACCGGCTGCCAGGCACAGACGCTGTGAGGACCGAACACTTCGGTCAAGCCATAGGTGTGGGTAATCTCGGCCCCGATGGATTCCATATTTCTGATAATCGTCGGAGCCGGCGGCGCCCCGGCGGTCATGATGTTCAGGGTCCGTTTCATTTTCACCTCCTGGGCCCCGGGCCAGGTACTCATCATGATCAGCACCGTCGGCGCAGCGCATAGATGTGATACGTCCTCGGCCTCAATCAAGCGATAGATGTCCTCCGCCACCACCGCCCGCAGGCAGATATGAGTGGCCCCGACGGCCGTCACCCCCCAGGTAAAGCACCAGCCGTTGCAATGGAACATCGGCAGGGTCCAGAGGTAGACGGAGCGCACATTCAATCCCGACTCGAGCACTTCGCCTAGGGCGTTGAGATAGGCTCCACGGTGGTGATACATGACCCCCTTGGGGCGACCGGTGGTGCCGCTGGTGTAGTTGATGGTCATGAGTTGCTCTTCCGAATCGATATCGGCGGCAACCGGCTCGGGAGAACCGGTATTTAAAAAGGCCTCGTACTCCATGCCGCCCTGTACTTTCTCGTCACTTACATCACAGACGGTGACGTAGGTCTGCACCTTGGGCAACTGGTGCGGGTTGATCAGGGCCGCGAACTCGCTGTCGACCACCACCACTTTGGCGTCGCTGTGATCGATTATGTAGGAAACCTCTCCCGCCGAAAGCCTGATATTGATGCTCACCAGGGCGGCGCCGAGCAGCGGTACCGCGTAGTGAGCCTCGAGCATGGGCGGGATATTGGGGCACAGGAAGGCAACCTTGTCACCTTTTCCCACACCCTGAAGCTTGAGAGCCGAGGCCAGGCGATTGACGCGCGCGCCGAATTCCCTGTAAGTATATCTGCGGTCCCCATAGACAACGGCGGTCTTGTCGGGATAGACGGTGACGCTTCTGGTCAGAAATTCGACCGGCGACAGAATCGATTTGTTTACGCTGGATAGTGCCATCTCTACTCTCCTGTTGGAAATTTAGTGTACCCCCGCAGCCGTTTCTACTGAGCGCTCGGTCGTCAAGAGCGCGCAGCTATATATCGTGCCGCGCATCAAGTCCGCTTGGGCGAAATCAGCCATTTGCAATTCCACCGCCAGTGTAGCCGAAAGAATTTTTTTTTCAATACGGGGTTACACAGAACGCGAGCCTTCTTCCCCGACAACCTATCAGACCGGCGCCGACCAGCGCCCCCGCAGGGGGCAAATTTAAACCATAAATTTATCACTTAATAAAAAAAATCTTTGACAAATATCACTAAGTATTATCTAGTGTCGAAAGAAACCGAACGAGCGCTCGGTAGATTTTTTTTGCCAGGCTGTTCGTCCTTTTAAAAGTCCTGTGACTCTTAGAAAAAACAACGTGTGAGGAGGAGTTGAAGGTATGGAAAATCTGTACAGAGAAGTCATG
Source organism: Desulfofustis sp. (assembly GCA_029287755.1). The sequence continues at coordinate 12,602 of JARFQM010000010.1, forward strand.
GATATAAACATGATGGAGGACAACGAAGAAAAGGGTGCGGTCGCCAAAGCCTTCTTCGACAAGCTCAACCATATGGAGATGCCGGAGTATTTCAATTGGGCCGGAGAGATCTTCGATGGACTGCACGTAAGAGAGCGCGGCGACAAGAATGCCCTCGTCTGGGTGGATATCCATACCAAGGAAAACAGAAACTTCACCTACAAGGAATTTGCCGCCCAGGGCAACCACTGCCTGAATAAACTGCGTCAGGCGGGAGTGGAAAAAGGCGACAATCTCTACATGATGGTGCCCATCGTCCCCGAAACCTGGTTCGCGTCCTATGCCTGCATAAAAGGAGGCATCGTCAACGTACCCACAGCCACCACCATGACCCTCAGGGAAATGGAATTCAGATTTCAGACCTATGCACCTGATGTGGTTATCGCCGCTGAAACCTTCACCGAACTGATCGATGAGGCGCTGCAGCTGACTAAGTCGACCCCGAAAGTAAAAATCGTGCTGGGAAGCAAGCCGGGCTGGGTGAGCTACAGCGACCTGGAAAAGGAGTCTCCCGAAGCCGAACCGGCCCCGACCAAAGCGGATGATCTTCTCTTCTGCTTCTTCACCTCGGGAACCACAGGGCTGCCCAAGAGAGTCGGCCACACCGCCACTTCCTATCCTGTCGGTCACCTGTCTACCGCCGTCATGGCCGGTATCAGAACCGATGACATCCATCACAACCTGAGCGCTCCCGGCTGGGCAAAATGGGCCTGGAGCTCCTTCTTCGCCCCGCTCAATGTCGGCGCCACGGCAACGGGATTCAATTTCACCGCCCTTGACGGCATGGCCTATATGGAATGTCTGACCACTTACAAGGTTTCAGTTTTCTGCGCTCCTCCGACCGCCTGGCGCGTGTTCATCAACCTCGACACTTCGGGCTTGGATTTCTCCAACCTGCGGCAATCGATAGGGGCCGGCGAACCGTTGAACCCCGAAATCATAACCCAGTGGGAACGACTGACCGGAACCTACATCCGGGACTTCTATGGTCAGACAGAATCCACGGCAATGATCGGCAACGCCCCGTGGATGGGCAAAATGCGAAAAGGCTCCTTTGGGGCGCCGTCGTTCATGTACGATGTCACCCTGGTGGGCGACGACGGCAAAGAGGTGACCGAACCGGATGAGCCGGGATATATCGTGGTCCGGCTCGATCGCTGGCGGGCGATTGGCCTGTTCACCGAATATATCGGCAATCCCGAAAAGATGGCCGGCGTCTTCGTCGGCGACTACTATTACACCGGAGACCGCGGCTCGATCGATAAGGATGGGTATTGGTGGTTTGTCGGGCGCAGCGACGATGTCATCAAATCGTCCGACTACCGGGTGGGGCCGTTCGAAGTGGAAAGTGCCCTGATGGAACATGCAGCGGTGGCCGAAGCCGCTGTCGTAGGTGTTCCCGATGAAAAGCGCCATCAGCTGGTCAAGGCCTTCGTTATTCTCAAGCAGGGCCAGGAGCCCTCTCGGGAGCTGGCCCTTGATATGTTCAGACACACCATCGATATCCTGGCTAAATTCAAGATTCCACGGATCATCGAATTTGTTACCGAGGTCCCCAAAACCCTGAGCGGCAAGATCAGAAGGGTCGAGCTGCGTGAGCGCGAGGTAGAACGACAGGACACCAAGGCCGAAGCGCCGGTCGGGGAGTTCTACTACTGGGATTTCCCCGAGCTCAGCTCCAGGAAAAATTAGTTCCCCCGCCGCGGGCGGGCACGCCCGCCCGCGGCGCACCCCCTGATCGACCGGCAACGGAGAATCGATTATGAAATTCGAACTCAGTGAAGAACAGAGCCTGATTCGTGATACGGTAAGAGAATTCGCCGAATCTGAAATCGGCCCAAGCGCTGCTCAGCGCGATGAAGAGGAACGCTTCGACCGAGCCCTGATGTTCGACAGCCTGGCCGAACTGGGCCTCACCGGCATGGTCTTTCCGGAAGAGTATGGCGGCGCCGGTGCTGACTACCTGAGCTACGCCATCGCCGTTGAAGAACTTTCCCGGGTCTGCGCCTCGACCGGGGTGACGCTGTCCGCCCACCTCTCCCTGTGCGCCAACCCAATCTACCTGTTTGGCTCGGAAAGCCAAAAGCAGCAGTACCTGGCACCGCTCGCCGCCGGTGAAAAGATGGGAGCCTTCGGCCTCACTGAACCTTCCGCCGGTTCCGATGCCGGCAGCACCAAAACCACCGCGCTTAAAAACGGCGACGGCTGGCTGCTGAACGGGTCCAAGATCTTTATCACCAATGGCGGGGAAGCTGAAACTTACGTCGTGCTGGCCCGCACCGACAAGGACGCCAAAAAACATCATGGCATCAGCGCCTTCATCATCGACAAAGGAACCGAGGGATTCACCTTCGGTAAAAAGGAGCAGAAGCTGGGAATCAGATCGTCGCCTACCATGGAGATCATCTTTGACAACTGTCTGCTTCCTGCTGAAAATCTGCTCGGTGAGGAGGGCGAGGGGTTCAAGGTAGCCATGAAGACCCTGGACGGGGGCCGCATCGGCATCGCCTCCCAGGCTGTTGGTATCGCCCAGGGGGCGCTCGAGCAGGCGGTAAATTACGCCAAGGAAAGAAAACAATTCGGCAAACCGATCGCCGCCTTTCAGGGGATATCCTTTCAGCTGGCCGATATGGCCACCCAGATCGAAGCCTCGAGGCTGATGGTCTACAATGCGGCCTACCGGGCCAGTGCCGGGCTCTCCTATTCCCAGGCATCGGCCATGGCCAAGCTGATGGCCAGCGAGACGGCGATGAAGGTAACCACCCAGGCGGTCCAGATTCTCGGCGGCTACGGCTACAGCCGTGAATTCCCGGTTGAACGCATGATGCGGGATGCTAAAATCACTGAAATCTATGAAGGAACGAGTGAAATTCAGCGGCTGGTCATCGGCACCGCCCTCACCCGCTGAGTCGCAGTAACAACAACCGATAGAGGAAGAGTATGAAGATTCTCGTGTGTATCAAACAGGTTCCGGACATGGAATCGAAGTTCAAAGTCGATGCGGCGGGCACCTGGTATGACAATGCTGATCTGGCCTGGCGTATGAACGAATATGACGAGTATGCAGTGGAACAGGCGGTCCAGCTCAAAGAGCAGGCTGGTGAAGGCGATATCACCGTCCTGAGCATCGGCCCCGACAAGGTCAAAGAGGCGATGAAAAAAGCCCTGGCCATGGGCTGCGACCGGGGTGTCCACGTCAGCGACGAGGCGGTCTCCTCCAAGGAGCCGT
>JARFQM010000040.1 GCA_029287755.1 Desulfofustis sp.
CGAGAGATACCCCCGTTTGATCTATTCTGCCAAACCAAGTTGTTTGAGATATGCCATATGGCTTTCTACCAGAGCCTTTGCTTCCGGAGTGGTGGCAAACTCAGGCCAGGAGGCCAGGGCGGCAGCGCGGAACTTCGCGCGCTCTTCTGGCGACCAGTCGTGCAGCGTGACACCCTGCCCCTTCAATTTTGCAGCAGCTTCTAGGTTGCGGACATCGTTGGCCAGAGCGGTACGCAGGGCCAGCGATTCCATCGCCACTTTCATGATTCTCTGGTGCTTCTCAGGCATTGCATCCCAGACGGTCTTGTTGCAGGCCAGATGATCCGAAGGCATTGAATGAAAGCCCGGATAGGTGGCGTGCTTGACGATGTCATAGAGGCCAAGGCCGGTGTTGTTGGCCAGACTCGATGCGTCCGAACCGTCAATGATACCGGATTCCAGAGCCGTAAAGATCTCGGTGAAATCCATTACGATGGGCTTGGCGCCGAGTTTTTCAAAGATTTTGGTCTCCAAACCTGGCGGTGAGCGGAATTTCCAGTCTTTCAGGTCTTCGACCGTGCGAATGGGTTTGGACGAAGACAGCGATTCCTGGCCGTACACCCACCAGCCGATGAGTTCCATATCGAACTTGTTGTACAGCTGCTGAGCTGCTTCCAGGCCACCGCCGTAATAGAGCCATGAGAGCTGCTGATACGGGGTTTCGTAACCGCCCATGATATCGCCGACGAACTGGAAGGCCGGGTTCTTGCCGGTCTGGTAGGCACCGCCGGTAAAATCGCAATCGAGGATACCGGTTGCAGCCGCATCAAATGTTTCGACCGTTTTAACGACAGAGGACGAATAGAATAATTCCACTTCGATCTCTCCACCGGACATGGTCTGGATGTTGTCGACATATTCCGCCGCCAGTTTACCGGAGAGCTGCTCCGGCGCGTAGTGTGACTGGATGCGCAGTTTCGTCGTATCCGCTGATACTGCCGCGGTCGCGAGGCACAAAGTGGCCATCGCAACACCGCCGACCAGCAGGGACCTTTTCAATGTGTTCAACATAAACCCCTCCTTTTATTGAATTAATTTTATTCCTGAAATAGGAATAGTTGAAGATGCTGCCCTGTCACGGCAACGTCTGAAAATTAAACACAATTATATTATCCCGGTCAACACTTGTTTAACAGCCGTTTTCCATTGCTACCGCCGCGTCGCTGCCGCGCCGACCCTGAACAGGGACGTAGGCACAAGCAGGTGGCTTTCCCGGTGAGAGCTTGAATCACTGCATCAGGACGTGTGGTAAAATCACCGGCAGCAGACCCCGGCCGCCTCGAGTTCCGCCGTGGTCGTCTCGACGGTTGTCGGATCGACCGAGCGGGTTCCCTGCAGCAATACTGTGGTTGCATAGCCCAGGGAAGCCGCATCCAGGGCGGTAAACTTGACGCAGTAATCAAAGGCCAGGCCGACCACATCCACCGCGCTGATCTCGTAGGACTGCAGGGCCCGGTGAAGCCCGGTATCGTGTCGGCGGGCATTGTCGAAAAAGGCGGAATAGCTGTCCACCTCGAGGTGCTGCCCCTTTTTGATAATCAAGGTTCGCTGGCCCGTCTCCGTTATGCTGATGAGCGGCTGCATTATGTCGGGATGAATCCGGGCCCCATCCTGCCCCTGAACGCAGTGATCAGGCCAGAGCACCTGCTCCAGTCCGTTCAGTTCGCCCAAGCCGAAGGGCCTGGCGCCCTGGTGTGCCGAGGCGAAGGACCCGTGGCCCGGGGGATGCCAGTCCTGGGTCGCGACTATCAGCTCATACCTGCCTTTTTTATTCATCAGGTCGGAAACAAAGGGGATGACAGCGTCCCCTCCGGCAACGGCCAAGCTTCCCCCTGGCAGGAAGTCGTGCTGAAGGTCAACGATTAGAAGCGCTTTTTTCATTTGCCTGCACCCGGTTTGGAATTGTGATTGCTCTGCCCGTTGTTATCCATGGCACTGAGCCGCTGCTTGATAATCTCGAACTCGTGGATTCGCATCTCCTCCCGGTGATCAAAAAGATCCTGCGACAGTCCGGCGGGATAGACGTGGGGGTTTTCAAAGCGAAAAATTGCCCGGTCGAACCCGGCAATACCGGCCAGCGTCCTGGCCCGCATCGCGGCTACGGATTCTTTCTCTCCCACCCTGCGGCCGCCGTCGATCAGAGGCGTCAGAAGACGCTCTATAGTCAGGTTCTTGGTGGGAATAATCTTGCGCCGCCAGGGATCTTCCGGTGAAATAATGGTGATTACCTTTTCCCTCACCGACGGTGGCTCTTCGGTCAGGGTATCGAAAATGACGTCGCCAACATTGATGTCATTCTGTTTTATCCTGGCGATGTCAAGACAGCCCGGCAATGAACTCTTGGCGGCCTGTTCGGACAGCTTTATGCGCTCCACCGTTTCTCCGTCCCTGTTTTCGATGGCAGCCAGTTTATAGACCCCCCCCAGTGCCGGCTCATCGAAGGCGGTGGCCAGCTTGGTGCCGACCCCCCAGATATCGATCGGGGCTCCCTGGCTCTTGAGGCTGATGATCAGTCGTTCGTCAAGATCGTTGGAGGCGACTATTCTGGTCTCGGTGAAGCCGTGCTCGTCAAGCAGCGCCCGGGCCTGACTCGACAGATAGGCCAGATCGCCGGAATCCAGCCGTATGCCCATCAGGTCGCTGCCCCTCTCTCTGAGCCTGTGTCCTGCCTCAATGGCGTTTCTGACCCCGTCCAGGGTGTTGTAGGTGTCCACCAGGAGCACCGAATTGTGGGGAAAGAGATCGCTGTAGGCCTCGAAAGCCTGGGGTTCGCTGTCAAAAGCCATGACCCAGCTGTGGGCGTGGGTTCCCCGCACCGGAATGGCGAAACGAGCCCCGGCGAGGACATTGGAAGTAGCATCCACACCACCGATATAGGCAGCCCGGCTGGCGGATAAGCCGCCGTCGAGGCCATGGGCCCGCCGAAGTCCAAACTCGAGCACCTCGTCACTGCCCGCCGCCATTTTCACCCGCGAAGCCTTGGTGGCGACCAGGGTCTGATAGTTCATGAGGTTCAGCAGGGTCGTTTCAATGATCTGGCAGTCGAGCAGCGGCCCCCGCACCCGAACCATGGGTTCGTGAGGAAAAATGATGGTGCCTTCGGGAACGGCTTCGATGGAGCCGCGAAATCTCCAGCTGCCGAGATAGGTTAAAAAATCTTTTGCAAAAAGCGGTGACCCGTCCCTGCCCGTCAAAGAGGACAGATAGTCGAGGTCGTCGCTATTGAAACAATGGTTCTCGAGCCAATCCCCAAAACTCTGCAGTCCTGCGGCGACCACGTATCTGCCGCCAAACGGCGGTGTCCGATAGAACATATGGAAGATTGACTGACGTTCACTGAGTCCGGTGCTGAAATAGCCCCGGGCCATGGTCAGCTGGTAGAGATCCGTGGCCAGGGCCTGGGACGTTCCGGGATAGATCCCGGTATTTACATCATCATCCGGCATGGATTTGCACCTGAGATTGTTGTGCAGGCTTCCCCGCTGAAACCCTAATCTTTTTTAGCTGTTTGTGCAAAAAATGGTTCGTTCGACTTCTCAGTGACCGTCCGTTGTAATCGCTAAAATTGTGCTCCACAGCGCATCACTGTGCCAATGTCTGAGCACCAGCACGTCAAGTTCTGCCAGTAGTTTCAGAATCTTTTCAGCTTCCCCATGCTGCAGGCCGGAGAGAACCAGCCAGCGCTGACGGCATAGATTTTCGGCTCTCAGCAGCTCCCGCAGCACAGGATAGCCGATATTGGCCACCAGGAGATCCGCCGGCAGCGCAGCATGGCTCTGGGCCTGACCGTTGACGGCAAGAATCCGCTGCTCGAGCTTGTTAATGCGTATGTTCCGCGCCGCTGTCAGGGCGGCCAGCATGTTGTTGTCAACGGCAAGCACCTGGCGGCAGCCAAGACTGGCTCCGGCCAGGGCCAGCAGGCCGGTGCCGGTACCCAGATCGAGCATCCGCTCCACTTTGCCTCCGGCGCAGGCTATCTCTATTGCCGTTAGACAGGCCAGCGTGGTCGGATGGGTACCGTTGCCGAACACCAGCCCCGGGTCGAATTTGAGGGCAATCTCATCTTCTGCGGCAACTTTTTTCAGTCCTGGGGGGCTGAGCAGGAAGCGGCCTATTTTCACCGGAACCTCGAAGCCTCCCTGCCATTCCCTGTAGGACATTCTGAACCGGTCCTCCAGGACAAGGTCCCGGTGTTCTTCGAGCAGCCGTTTGAGTGCTTCATCTGCCGGCTCGGAGAAAAAAAGAAAAGAATAGCCGTCATCTTCCCAGTTACCTATAAAGCCGTCCATTTCGATGTCTATACCCGCAAGGTCTCCCTTGAGACAATAGATGCTCAACATGGTTTCGGGCAGCAGCTGGCAGTGTCGGGCTGAAGTCAAGAAGGCACACTCTGGTGAAAACGGGTTATCGGCAACCGCCGGGCAGGTCTCTTTTCCTCGCTTTTTTTAACAGTTTATTGCACAATGAACAATCGAATCTTAGTCTTGCACAACCAGCAGCACCAGCGGCAACGACCGCCTAAACCATGTGGAATGAGCGCTACAGTGAACCGGGCTTTGCCTATGGAACTGACCCCAACGATTTTCTTGTCGCTTCAGCTCCAAAGCTGCAGCCTCAATCAGAGGTACTCTGCCTGGGCGAGGGCGAAGGACGAAACGCTGTCTACCTGGCGTCCCTGGGACACCGGGTTACCGCGGTTGACTCGTCCTCCGTTGGTCTCGAAAAAGCCAGTCTGCTGGCCCGCAAACAGGGAGTAACGATACAAACCATAGAAGCCGACCTGGACGACTACCTCATCACACCCGGTTCCTTCCAGGCCATCGTATCCATCTTCTGTCACCTGCCCCCTGCCGTTCAAGCAGGCCTTCATAAACGGGCCTGCGAGGGGCTGGCTCCGGGCGGAGTCTTCATCCTCGAGGGCTATTCTAAAAAGCAAATCAACTACGACACGGGAGGGCCCCGTAGAATTGAAATGCTGATGGACCTTGAACAGTTGAAGCAGGAGCTGGAGCCGCTGGATCTGAGCCATGCGATACTCGCCGAAAGGGAGATTCGTGAAGGCAGCTATCATCGTGGTACCGGTGCGGTCGTGCAGATAATCGGAACTAAACCGGGCTGATACACCAACCTGTTGCAAGGAAGGAGAACCATGACCATTACCATTCTCTGGTACTACTGGCTTATTGCGGGAATGCTTTTGCTCCTCGGAGAAATGCTGCTGCCTAGCTTCACCCTTCTCTGGTTCGGCCTGGCGGCTATACTTACCGGATTGCTGCTGCTTGTCATGCCTGATCTCGGCCTAAGCCTGCAATTGCTGTTCTGGGCCCTGGCCTCGATTGTCTTCACCGTCTTGTGGTTTAAATTGTTCAAACCGACCATGACCGACAAGACCAAGGCGGGCATCTCCAAGGAGGCGGTTACCGGGGAAACGGGCATCGTCATCAGGGCGCCCCATGACGAGATCAGGGGAATCGTCCGCTTCTCCCTGCCGCTATTGGGAGCCGACGAATGGGAGTTCATCTGCAGTCAGGAGTGTCACGTGGGTGACCGGGTGGAGGTGGTCGATGTCTCGGGCAACACGCTGGTAGTCAATTTAAAGAAATAAGTCACGGATAAAGGGGAGGGCTGATCATGGAATTCGGCATCTTGTATTCATCGTTTATTTTCGTTCTGATCGTGGCCGTCACGGTTTTCAAAGGAGTTAAAATCGTGCCGCAGGGCTCCAAGTGGGTGATCCAGCGCTTGGGTAAATACAGCTCGACCCTGAATCCGGGTCTCAATTTCATCGTTCCCTATTTCGACCGGGTGGCTTACAAGGTAACCACCAAGGACATCGTCCTCGATATCCCCAGCCAGGATGTCATTACCAAGGACAACGTGGTGATTATTGCCAATGCAGTGGCCTTTATCAACATTGTTCACCCGGAAAAAGCGGTATACGGAGTGGAAAATTACATTATCGCCATCCAGAACCTGGTCCAGACTTCGCTGCGTTCGATCATCGGCGAGATGCAGCTTGACGACGCCCTGTCCAGCCGCGATGCCATCAAAGCCACCCTGAAGGCATCCATTTCCGACGATATTTCCGACTGGGGCATCACCCTGAAAACAGTCGAGATCCAGGATATCAACCCGAGTTCGACCATGCAGAAGGCAATGGAGGAGCAGGCAGCCGCGGAACGCCAGCGGCGGGCCACCGTCACCCGGGCCGACGGCGAGAAGCAGGCGGCAATCCTCCAGGCCGACGGCCGTCTTGAGGCGTCCAGGCGCGACGCCGAGGCCAAAATTGTCCTGGCCGAGGCGAGCCAGCAGGCCATTGAGAAAGTAACCCAGGCGATTAAAGACCAGGAACTGCCGGCAATGTATCTGCTCGGCGAGAAATATATCGAATCGATAAGGGACATGGCAAAGAGCAACAACGGCAAGACCATTGTCCTCCCCGCCGATATACCGGCGGCGGTGCGCGGCATTATAGGGGGGGTGAGTAAATAAGTTGCTGGTCGGCTTACTCTCCCTCCATAGACTCCTGTGCCGAACGCTGCTGTTTGTCTGGTTGATCTGGGCGATTCTCTCAGCACCGCGCAGTGTTGCGGCGCAACCTTCGTCGGCGCCCATCATTCTCGGTCAGTCCTGCGCCCTCAGCGGACCGGCTATTCGGGGACGGCCATCTCCGTTTCGCGTGAAATGATAAACTGATGAAAAAGATACTTATCGTCGATGACCATCCCATTTTCAGGATGGGTATGAGAGAATTGCTGAATCAGGAAGAGGACCTGACCGTCTGCGGCGTGGCCGAAGATTTCACCAGTGCCCGCAAATCGCTCAGCCAGGACCGGCCTGACCTGGCCATCATCGACATCTCCCTGGCCGAGGAAAATGGCCTCGATCTGGTCAAGGAGATCACCCTCAACTACAGCGGCCTGCCGGTGCTTGTGCTGTCTCTGCACGATGAGTCGGTCTGGGCCGAGCGGGCCATCAGGGCAGGGGCGCGCGGCTACGTGATGAAAAAAGAAGCATCCGAATCGGTCATTTCGGCGATCAGGAACATCCTCAGCGGCAAAATTCACTTGAGTCCCGATATGATGGCCCACCTGCTCGACAAATTTCGGGGCAACCCGGATGCCCAGGGGGCCCCCACGGTTGACATTTTAACCGACCGCGAACTCGAGGTTTTCAGGCTCATCGGCTCGGGGCTGTCAACCAGGGAGATCGCCGAACGAATGAAACTGGGAATCAAAACGATCGGCACTTACCGGGACAGGATCAAGCAGAAACTGTGCATCAAGAGTGCCGCCGAGCTCACCAGGCACGCGGTGATCTGGAAGGAAAAAGAACACTTCGGCACGTCCGGGTAGCTGCCCCTCACCACCCTTCGCTATTTCATTGACCGCAACTGCGTTACGATATATTCCAAAGGCGGGCGGACATTGATATCGGACACGTAGATATCACTGATGATGCCCTGCCGGTCGATGAACACCAACGCCCGCTCAGAGGTACCATCGGTTCTGAGCAGGCCGTATGCCGATGCCACTTCACCGTGGGGCCAGAAATCTGAGAGTACCTCGAACCAGATATTGCCCATCTGACGGACCCAGGCGTGCAGGGTGGGAATATTATCCACCGTGATCCCCAGCAGCACCGCCTCGTTGTCGTCGAAGAAATGGCGGCTGATCCCGTAGCCCGGCCATTGATCGGAACAGACCGGGGTCCAGGCGGCCGGAACGAAGGAAATGACCACGTTGCGGCCTCGCAGACTGCTCAATGTCACTTCTTTGCCTGAGATGGCAGGCAGGGTGAAGTCCGGGGCAGCCTGTCCCGGGGCTACCTTGAGGGTGGAATCAACAGGTTTGAGCTGGCCCGTATCATATAACGCATCTCTCAGACCGTTCTCCACTGCTGCTGCGTTCCCCAAGAAGAGAAGCAGGAGCAGCACAACCGTCAACGACGCTTTCCTGTCTACCAGTCGCATAGCTGGTCCCGTTCATTATTGTTGGGCAAATTCTATCAGTTCAGCGAGAAAATCCTCTTTTGAGTAAAAGCCACCGGACTGCCTCAGGACGATGACCGGATCTCCCCCGCCCGAGAGGCGGACACCGATGAACCCGGGAGTGCCTGCCCCGGACAGGGCTTTGTAAATTGCCATATCCTGGTCGGGAAAAAGCGGGAATTGGACATTGTAAGTGGAACGGAAATGACCCACCTCGAACTCGGAGTTGGAGGCGCCGATGCCTATTATTTTCACTCTCGGAGCGCCCTCCGGCAGCTCGTTCATTGACTCGAACAGCTCATTTATGAGCGGTGCCTCTTTCTGGCAATACGGACAATACATGCTGAACAACTCGATAAGCACGATGTCGGCATCGATATCGGGGACGCTGAAAGACCCGCTTTCAGCCTCAAGTCCAAGATAGGAACGGTGCTTCTCTTCAGCGGGAACCTCCAGTTCAAACGCAGGCAGCAGCTCGGCCGTGCGCTGGGCTGCCGCGGCAGCGGTGACTCCATAGAGTCCGGCCACAAACAGCGGCAGGATCATGAACGACAATTTCCTCATAGCGTTCTCCATTCTGCGGCATCTCCCGAAAAGCGTCTGTGAGGCGAATCGATCTCCAGCACAGCTTTTCAAGGTACTACATTATTTACGGAGTCAGGGTAGTCAATGGCCGCAGATATGGCAAAGGCTTTTCTCCCCCCCTCACGCCCCGGGAACCGCGCGAAGACGGGCGCCGCCCCCACAGATTTGGAAAAAACAGGGCTCCATGCAGCCGCCCCTTTTCTTGTCTGGTAATTCCCTACACCATTTTGCTGTTCCGTCTTACCCGGCCAAATTGATCTTTCTTACATAACAAAAGGATCAACGCTGATTTTTTTCTGGCTTCTCTTCATCTACCCTAAGTCTGTTGGAAAATCCGCAGTAACAGGAAGGGCACTCTATTAACCGCTGCTAAACGGCCCGGAAGCCAAGCGGCCGTTGCAGAAATCAACAACTGATAAGGAGGGTCAAGGATGCACAATGAAAAGAAAGGACGGCGCTCGTTTCTTAAGCACCTTCTTGCCGGTTCGGCAGTAGTCGCGGGAGCTGCTTCGGCGATCAAACCGGCACGGGCGGAAACGCCACCCCAGGTGACAGGCCAAGATGAAGTCCTGCACAGGGAAACCGAATCGTTCAAGAAGTATTACAAATCACTTCGCTCGTAGGCGTTCGCGTCTGTGATAACTTAAGGGTGCCTTGTAAAATTAGGGTTTTGTCTCAAGATCGAGGCGCGCAGGGAAATTTTACCACAGGCATATATTTTATATTCCGAGGATAAAATGTTCAGGCGCAACGCCGAGATTGAACCAAAAAACAATTTTTCAAGGTAGCCGCAAGCTTCAGAGAAGGAGGCAGATAATTATGGCCATCAGCAAGAACCTCAAACCCTCCCCGGGTAAAACGGTTTCCAGCGGCCGGCGGGAGAGAATTGGTGAGCGGAGGTTCTTCAGGCTACTTTCTCGAGTTTGAAAAGTTCCTCGGCCATGGCGTCGGCGACGACGCTGGTCGGCATCCTGGTGGCTGCTGAACGGTGCAGAATCTCGGTGACGGTTTCTCCAATCCTGGCGGTGCGAATGCGGGCCCGCACCCCGTCATAGTCGCCGTCCATCTCGCAGCTGATATTTATGACTCCGCCGGCATTGGCAGCATAGTCGGGAATATAGAGAATACCGAGACGATCCAGGAGATGGCCGTCCGAGGGATTGAGCAGCTGGTTGTTGGCACTGCCCGCCACAAGTGCGCACCGCAGTTCCGGAATAGTTTTGTGATTAAGGGTTCCCCCCATTGCGCACGGGCTGAATATGTCACAGCGGCAGCGGTGGATGTCAGCGGGGTCGATCACCTGAGCATCTACCTGACTGCGCAGACGATTCAGGCGCTCCTGACTGATATCCGCTGCCACCACAGTGCAGCCTGCCGAGGCGAGCAGCCTCGCCAGCCTCGCACCCGTTTCACCCACTCCCTGGATAGCCACCCGGAGTCCGGCTAAATTTTTGCGGCTGCGGGTGTAAAGAATCCCGGCCTTGATCGCACAATAGACGCCGTAGGCGGTGAAGGGACTGGGATTGCCGGAAGCTCCGACCGTGGCCACATGGGCTGTCGAGCGCTGAACATGGGCCATGTCTTCAACCGTGGAGTTGACATCCTCGGCGGTGATATATCTTCCCCCGAGGGTGTCCACAAACTCCCCGACAGACTTGAACAAATGAGCCCGGTCAACCTGGCCGAGATCGACCCTGACCACACACTTGCCTCCCCCCAGCGGCAGGCGGGCAAGGCTGTTCTTGTAAGTCATGCCTCTGCTCAAGCGCAGCACATCAAAAAAAGCCTCATCATCACTGCCATAATTCCATACCCGGCAGCCACCCAGAGCAGGTCCCCGGTTAGTATTGTGAATGGCTATCCAAGCCGCAAAACCAGCTTCTCCGTTGTCACAGCGCACCACCTCTTCATAACCGGCGACATTAAGTGTCTGATACCTGTTCATCTGGGCAGATAATCCTCCACTCTTGTTCGCTCCACTCGCAGGCTTTCCTCAGGCTGCTTTTCTAATCGCAGCCTCGGTGCTCACCGAATCGAAGCCGCAGCGCAGCGCTTTTCTGTTCAGATTTAACGTGGTCGACGATCCACTGCCGAATACCAGGCTGAAGGCCTCTTCCACATGGCGCTGCCGGGGTGTCCCCATCAAGGCCATATAGGCACCCAGCATGATCATATTGGCTGCCCTGGGGTCACCGCACTGTGCTGCCATTGTCGTGGCTTCCAGTGCATGCACCACCACGTCTTTTCTGCCGACCTCTCTGTCGATAAGCGATCTGTTGAGCAAAATGAGGCCGCCGGGTACGACACTCTGTTCAAATCTATCGAGCGAGGGCAGATTCATGACGATCAGACTGGTGGCATTGCTCGTGACAATTGGGGAGCCGACCGGATGGTCAGACACGACTACGCTGCAGTAGGCCGTTCCACCGCGCATTTCAGGACCGTAGGACGGCATCCAGGTGACTTCACGACCATCGAGCATGGCTGCACAGGCAATCAGTTTACCCAGCGACATGACCCCCTGGCCGCCAAACCCTGCACAGAGAATTCTTTCGTTCTGCATCTAGACCTCCTCCGGCGTCTTCAGAACACCGAGTGGATAGTAGGGGATCATATTCGCCTCCAGCCATGCCATTGCCTCCACAGGATCAAGTCCCCATCCTGTTGGACACGTGGAGAGCAGTTCCACCATGGCGAAGCCTTTCTTCGCCAGCTGACAGTTAAACCCCTTGAGTATGGCCTTTTTCGCCTTGCGAATATATTTGGGATGATGGAGGGAAACCCGCTCCACATAAGCAGCACCGGGTACCTCGGCAAGCATTTCAGACATTTTCAGCGGCCTGCCGCTTAACTTAGCGATCCTGCCTGCGGGGGCGGTGGTGGCTTTTTGACCGGGCAGGGTGGTGGGGGCCATCTGTCCGCCGGTCATACCGTAAATGGCATTGTTGATGAATATCACCGTTATGTTCTCCCCGCGATGGGCGGCGTGCACGATCTCCGCAGTTCCGATGGCGGCAAGATCACCGTCCCCCTGGTAGGTGAAGACCGTTTTGTCGGGCACCGTACGCTTAATTCCCGTTGCCACCGCGGGAGCCCTGCCGTGGGAACATTCGATCATATCGACGTTTAAATAGTTGTAGGAGAAGATAGAACAGCCCACCGAAGCACAGCCGATGGTGTCGCCCAGAAGCCCGAGCTCTTCAAGTGCCTCGCCAACCAGACGATGAGCGATGCCGTGGGTACACCCCGGGCAGTAATGAGTGTCTGCCTCGGTGAGCCCGGTGGTTCTCTTGAAAATGACGCTCATGCCGCACCTCCGGTGAGCAACTCCAGGGCGTACTCACTGAGTTCAGCGGGTTCCGGAATCACCCCGCCGCAGCGGCCGTAAAAATGGACGGGCATCCTGCCCTCCACCGCCAGTCTGACGTCATCCACCATCTGACCGCAGTTCATTTCAACGCAGATTACCGCTTTGCCGCTCTCGGGAAGTGCCTTGAAAGGTTGAACAGGAAACGGCCAGAGCGTCTGGGGCCGAATCAGACCGGCCCGGCACCCTTTTTGTCGCAGATCATCTATGCTGTTTTTAACAATCCGCGCAGTAGAGCCAAAGGCGCAAAAAACCAGCTCGGCATCACTCATCCGGTAGAGCTCAAACCGCGTCTCTCTCCTGCTTATGCGGCCATATTTATCCTGCAGCTCCAGGTTGTGACTCTCCAGTGTGGCCGGATCGAGCCTCAAGGACTTAATGGTTCTTGGAGGACGGCGGTGGCGATGCCCGGTGAGAATCCACCTCTTGTTCCCGGCTCTTTTTTTCTTGGTATGCCGATCGAATTGCACCGGTTCCATCATCTGGCCCAGCAGGCCGTCGCTGACCAGGAATACAGGGGTGCGATACTTCTGCGCCAGCTCGAATGATTCCTCCATCATCTCGGCTGACTCCTGCACTGTTGCCGGCGCCAAAGAGATGATCCGGTAGTCGCCGTTGCCACCTCCCCGAGTCATCTGAAAGTAATCGGATTGGGCCGGCTGGATGGTGCCCAGACCCGGTCCGCCGCGCATCACGTTGACAATGACACAGGGGATTTCGGTGGCGGCCAGCATCGAAATACCCTCCTGCATGAGGGCTATGCCTGGCGAAGAGGAGGAGGTCATGGCCCGGGCTCCAGCCGCTGCCGCCCCATAGAGCATATTAACTGCAGCGATCTCGCTTTCAGCCTGCAGAAACAGTCCCCCTGCCTTCGGCAGTTCCCGGGCAAAATATTCCGGTATTTCGTTCTGCGGGGTTATCGGGTAGCCGAAAAAATGGGTGCAGCCACCGCGGATCGCCGCGCGGGCCAGCGCCTCGTTGCCTTTCATCAGTGTTCTACTCATCACGCCCCTCCTGGTGGTCAGCGATTCGCTCGATGGTAAAAACCACGTCGGGACAGATCAGGGCACAGCTGAGACAGCCGATACAGTCTTCCTCCGCCGTTACAGAGACGGGAAAATACCCCTTGAGATTGACCTGCGCCGTCTCGATGGCGAGCACGTTTTCAGGACAGACGGACACGCAAAGTCCACAGCCCTTGCAGCTGTCGGCTGCGATGTGCGGTATAGCCCTTCTGCCAGCCATGCCCACCTCCACGTCAAAGTGGTAGAGAAACTCTGCCTTTGTTTAATTTTATCAAAAAAAATTAATTATTGTCAAACAACAGAGGACCTGCTTGAAATGGTAAATAATCTAATTAAATTAAAAAGTTAATAATAAAATTGCAGATTATTCTGAACCCTTAAAAAACTTATAAAATCAAAATATCTTTGATTAAATAAAATTATATCGAACCGCTCGGGTGACTTGCTCCAGTCCGGGCTCCGGATCTGGTGAGAGCATGACTTGAGCGCGGCTGGGAACATCGGCCAACTGTCTCAGAAACTCAGAACTATTGTTTTGGAATCACTGCGGTCTGTAGATAACAACGAGGGTTGTGGCGGGACCGTCTATCCCCCGATAGCCATGGGGGATGATGGAGTCAAAGTAGAGACTATCGCCTTCCGCGAGGATCACCCGGTCTTCACCATAGCAGAACTCCAGGCACCCATGCAGAACATAAAGGAACTCTTCCCCGCGATGATTGTTGAAAACGATATCGCTGGCTTCACGTTCCTCCATTTCGACGATGAAAGGCTCCATTGACTTATCTATTTTGGGAGAGGCGAGCGGTTCATACTGATAGCCGATATGTGAGATATGCGGACCTTTCGCAACCCCGTAGCGGTCCTCCTTTCGGACGACGATCATATTCCGTTCCTGATGCGATTCCTGGAAAAAGTAGCCGATGGGAACCCCTAGAGCGGTGGCAATTTTGAGCAGGGTGGCTATGGGTGGAGTGACCAGATTGTTTTCTATCTGGGACAGATTTGGTTTGGACAGACCGGTAAGGCCCGCCAGGTCCTGAAGGGTAAGGCTGCGCTTGTTTCTGAGTTTTCTTACCTGGTTGCCAAGGTCGAGCAGGGCGAGAGCTTCTTTCATATCCCCAATGAATGCAGCACCGCAGGTGGTTGATCAATGGGTGCCGCTAGTCAATTTCGCTGATGCTGGCTACACTATACAATTATCGCCACCCTGATTCACCTCTTTCTTTGCCCGCTGGGCGGTCTACAGGATGTTAGCGGATCTGGTTGAACCGTGCAGCGGACCGGGTGCTATCCAACTGGCAGAGCGGGCGGACTTCCGGTCTCTGGGCGAAGCCGATACCGGCGGGATGATGAATATGGCGCCTTACAATCAACTTGTGGTTACTGTTTTGCTGCCATCATCGCGCACAATGACCTTAAACGGCATGCTCAGCTCATATGATTTATTGCTCTCCAGCTGCGCATCATGGAATCGGTTTTCGACCTGCTCATCCAAGTCTTCAGCCAGGTCATCATTTCCCTCGTACATTTCTGGATTGATTTGGGCGAGAACCTTACCCCGATCAATTTCAATCGCACCTCCCTCGAAAGAGAGGCTAACCGGACCCTCGAAATAGTTCTCCGGGGTATATACCCACTCCAGATATATAGAGACGATCTTGCTCATCCGTCACTTCCTTTCCTGACAAAATTAGAGTAAAACACAGCCCCCCTTTCTACTTGGCTTTTCTTTTCAGGTAAAGCTTTTTTTGCGTTTCACCACACTGTAGCACCATGTAATTATAAGAAAACTTTATCCGGTCTCTTGAATTTTACCTGCCGTTGTACTACTATGGTTCCAGTCATAATTTCTCCTCTATTATCATTATCATTAATCGTGTTGGATTATGCCGCCGGAAGACGAAAGCAGATTATTTGACCAGTTGAAGGCTCGAATAGAGGAGTATAACCAGAAAGATCGACAAGCTGTGGTCCGCGCCAAGGAAGAACGGGAAAAGTGGCTGCAGACCAGAAGTGAAGCCGAGGACAAGAACAGTTCCGACCAGTAGACCTGACTGAACACATTTATTAGCCCCTCCTCTCTCCTCCATGGGTGGTGTGACTCCTGTTGCATCACCCACTTTTCTTGGGCAAGATCTGGTGCTTTCTCCATTTCACTGTGGATCCTCTAAGTTACCCGTCGACAATCGATTTCCAGGCTCTATCTGCCAGTTCGATCAGGGATGGCTCTCCGTTCTCGGCGCCACGGTCATTCCATTTCTTCAATGTGTTAATAAAAAATGAATTGTAAAATAGATATGTTGTACCATCGATCACCTTGAAGGTGAGGGGATCGACATCCACCAGTTCGCCGTCGAGCATGGCCCAGGCGCACCAGCCGCCATAGGCTGGCACGAAGTTGTCAGGAGATTGCATAAATGATTCAAGGTTCGCCCGGCTGGCGAACAGATAGGTGGCGCCCCGATGGTCAAGGGACCAGGTCTCTTTACCCTTCAGAGGCCTCCCGGTGTGGTAACTCACAGGATCATAGCCATGCAGAGCCAGCCCGTTGTCGGTATTCAGCTTTGTTTCTGCAGCTTTGATCACGCTGGCAGACAGCGATACCAAAACAAGGGTAAGCACCAGAAGAGATATGTATTTAAGCATAACTCACCTCCATACTCAAGACGACCTCTATGGCGCTCCTACATTGTAGGCATCTTTCTCTGTGTATACAAGTCTGGCACCGTGCCTGTCCAGCGGATGCTCCCAGCTTCACAGGGTCGGCACCGGGCCTGGCAACATGTGCCTCCATCATCATCCCACTGGGCAGCGATATTTTGGTAGTGTCTGGCTGGAGGGCGGCAAAAAGCTTCCCCGAACCCTGCCGACGCCTCTTTTTTGTGGATTTATAAGCGGTAATTTATCACCATAGCCTAGTGATTGTTAAACCCACCACCAATCCTTTTTCCCAAGAGGTATTCTCATGCAATCGTTTGATGTGGTCGTCATCGGTGCAGGAACCGGCGGTCAGACCGCCGCTGTGGAACTGGCAGCTGAAGGCTTCAGGGTTGCAGTAGTGGAACATAGCGCTACTCCCGGGGGCATCTGCGCCCTGCATGGCTGTCAGGCCAAAAAGTATTATTACGAGGTGGCCGAACTTGCAGCCAAAGCGAAGCACCTCGAGGGTCTGGGCATTAGCGCTCCTCCGGGGGTAAACTGGGCCCAGATAACTGCCGCCAAAAACAAATTCACCGCCAAGGTACCGGAAAATACCGTGGCGAGTTTGAAAGGCAACGGCATCAGCTACCTCTCTGGATCGGCAGCATTTGAACCCAGCAACAATCTCAGGGTCGGGGAAGAACAGCTGAAGGCCGATTTTTTTGTCATCGCCACCGGTGCACAGCCCATGCAGCTGCCCATTGCAGGCAGTGAGTTCCTGCTGAACAGCAACGAATTTCTGGCTCTTGAAGAACTGCCGCGGCGTCTTGTTTTTGTTGGCGGCGGGTTCATATCATTTGAATTCGCCCATTTCGCCGCACGCCTTGGCGGCGCCCCCACCGAAATAACCATTCTCGAAGCATTGGAGCGCCCTCTGGGCCCTTTTGACGGTGATATGGTGCAACAGCTCGTTGAGGCTTCCATCCATGACGGCATCAATGTTCGCTGCGGGGTAAAGATATCGGTTGTTGAGAAAACGGCTGACGGGTTTGCCGTGCACCTGGATGATGGCGAACTGATCAGCACCGACCTGGTCATCAATGGAGCTGGTCGCACACCAGCTGTCGACGGGCTGCAGCTTGAAAACGCCGGGGTGGACTATTCCCGCGCAGGCATACACGTCGACAAGGGTATGAGAAGCTCGGTGGACACCATTTTCGCCGTGGGCGACTGTGCCGCCACCCTCATGCTGGCCCGGGTGGCAGATCGGGAGGCTTTGGCGGCGGCCCACAACATCCTTGCGGCCAAGGGAGCGGGCGAGCAGGACCTGGTAAGCTATGCTGAAGTCCCCGCTGTCTTATTCACCTATCCGCAGCTGGCCATGGTCGGAAAAACCGAAGAGCAGCTCAAAGCCGAACAAACTCGCTACTGGAAAAGCACGGATACCCGCGTCGGCTGGCCGACCTATCGAAGAGTCGGTCTGGGCTATGCCGCTTATAAGATTCTGGTGGATGAGCACGACCATGTCCTCGGGGCTCACATCCTCTCCGACAACGCCACCGGACTCATCAACACCTTTCGAATGGCGATGCTGGGCGGCATCGACGTCAGAAAACTTCGCCAGGAGTCGATCATGAGCCCCTATCCGTCGCGGGAAAGTGATCTGCTCTACATGCTTGATCCACTGGTCCAGTGAGGCGCACCATCGCCGCGGCGGCTCACCAACCAATTCGCTGGTCCATTGGTGCACAGAAGCAGCACTTCGGAGTCATTTACTCTCCAGAGTGAGCAGAAATGACCTCAAATTCTTCTTGGTGTTGGCCAGCCCGAGTTTCTGCCGCAGCCGTTTCCTGTGGAAGTCTACCCCGGCCACAGAAAGTGCCATGATATCGGCAATTTCCTTGCTCGATCGGCCGTTGCGTACCAGGTTCGCCACTTCTATTTCCTGCGGGGTGAGCAGCAGCCCCAGCGATGATAGTGTTCTCAGAAACGGGGAAATGATATCTCTCAGGTTGTTGTCGGCTATTTCAGCCAGCGTGCGGTGCTTGTCCGACAACCTTCCCTGCAGCAGCTTCTCGATGTAGGGCAGCACCAGACGATCGACGTTGTTATAGACCGTTTCTTCAAGCCTGGTTCTGTCTTCATCGCGCTGCCGCAACAGCACCCGGAGTGCCGTATTGGTTTCTTCCAGTTTTTCTCTTTGCTGAAGCAATTCCAGCTCTTTTTCCCGGAGCGCTTCCTGCATCTCCATGATCGGGGTAATATTTTCATGAGTGACAATTGCTTTGGCCCGCTGTTCTTCCCTGAGCGGTACCACCCGAACGATGAACCAGCGCTTCTGCGCGGGAGAGTGACAGGGGTAGTGAGTCATGAACTCAGGCAGCTTCCCCGTCAACACTGCGCGAATACCCCGGGCCACCTTATTGGCTTCTGCTGCTTCTTCGCTTCTTTCACCTGAGGCCAATTGACAAATATTGAGATAGTTGGTGCCAACGCTCTGGAAGGATTCCTGCATTTCATTATCGTTGGCAAACTGGTCCCAGGCCCGGTTGGTTTCCAGGATGATTCCTTTCTCGTCAATGATTGCCACATGCGCGGAAATAGAGTTGACCACTTCCCTGTAGAGATCGCTTGTACTCATGACACCCCCGTTATTGATAGTTTATACTATCAATAGTACACCATTTCTCTTTTGTTGTGTCAAGAGGGTTAAATCTTAATGTTGCAGTAAATAATGGGCTAGGCCATCTTTGAATATAGCCATTCCGGGAGTTTAACTGATGAAAGGCGGTATTGAATCACTCACTTGGATCAGAGATAAAAATGGTAAAGAGTACATCTGTTCGCTCGAGAACAGGGACAAAGCGAATTACGAAGATCTGAGTGAAGAAGAAAAGCGAAGATGTACCGATGTAAACCACATAATTGGTACTGAGCGCTGGTAGCTTGGAACTCCTCCCTGTTCCCTGCG
>JARFQM010000334.1 GCA_029287755.1 Desulfofustis sp.
TTTATGGGTTGATCGATGCGCATGTGGGGTAGTTAATCGCCAAATTGTGTGATGAACTATTGAACAATTACCAGCTAATTGCAAGAGTGGTGTAATAATCCGGCAAAAAGAGAGCGTTCAACCGATTCTCAAGGATGGCAGGGCATGAAAATACTCAGTGTGGATATTGGTACCACCGCTATGAAGATGGGCGTTTACCAGGATTCTGTCCAAGGGCTTGAGCTGGTCGACAGCTTCTCCTGCGATTATGACGTCAATATCTACAACGACGGCCTCCATGGAGACATCGAGCCGGAAAAGTGGCAGCGGGCCTTTCTTGATGGCTGTCGACAGTTGAGCGAGCAGGTTGCTGCAATCGAGGTAATCAGTCTCTCAGGCACCACTCCGGGACTGACCGCCATGGGAGCGGACGGGGAAGCGCTCGCCCCGGCCATCCTCATGCTGGATCAGCGCTCGAGGGCCCAGGCCGCCGCGATAATAGAGCGGGTGGGACTGGCGGGTCTGCTCGAGCACTCAGCTAATGTGCCGGTGGCAGGCGGCTGTTCGCTGGCCTCTATTTTGTGGATCAGGGAGAATCTGCCCGAGGTGTATCACCGTACCCGTACATTTGGACATTCCAACAGTTTCTTCTGCGGCTGGCTGACCGGCAGAACAGCTATCGACCCGTCCTCCGCTTCCTTGACAGCGCTTTACAACACCGTCGCCAACGACCTGCGCTGGAATAAGGATATCCTGGCCGCCTTCGATCTGACCGAAGACCAGCTTCCCCCTTTGTGTCATGCCCACCAAAGCCCGGGGCGACTGAAACCTGAACTCGCCGCCTTGACTGGGTTGCGCCGGGAGCCGCCGGTGCTGATCGGCGGCAATGACGCGGTGCTGGCTGCCTATTCGGTGTCCATCGACAGCCCGGGGCAAATTTTCAATATCAACGGCACCTGCGAGATTACCATGATCTGTCTCGACCGCTGTCTGATGTCCCCCAATTACAATATCCGCACCCATGTGCTGCCCGACAGATGGTTTTCGTTTTACGTGATGAATGCCGGCGGCAAGGCCTATGAGTGGTTTAAGAGCCTGTTCTGCTCGGAGATGGACAACGACACCTTTTTCAGCGAATTTGTGCCGTCCGCCATTGATAGGTGGCTGGATCGGCAGAGCGGAGTCAGCTACACTCCCTACCTGATGGGTTCCCGCTATTCCCTGGAGCCCTTGAGGGCCGAATTTCTTGGTTTGACCCAGGAAACCACCCGGGAGGAAATGCTGGCAGCCATGGTTCGGGGATTGTGCGAATACCAGCACAAAAATCTCGCTGAAGTCGGCGCCGAGCTCACTCTGGATAACACCATCGTGGTTTCCGGGGGGGCCCTCAACGAGGCGATAATAAGGGCCAAGCAGCGCTGGATGTACAATTGCGATTACCGGTTTGAAGCCGAATCGTCGATGCGGGGGGCGGCCCTGCTGGGCTTGAAATATCTGCAATTGTGTTAATAATCACAATGGCTCCAGCGGGGAGACAGGCGACGAGGCGCGGCTGTTTCAAGTACAACTGAAAAATATGGAGGTAACCACATGTCTTTTAACGTGATCCAATACGAAACCCTGCCCGAAGATCTTGAGCGTCGGCTGCAAGAGCACTGCCGGGTGACCAAATTCGATTCATTCAACCCCGCCCAGGGGGAACCGTTTGTCTCGGCCCTGGCTGCCGCACATGGACTGATAGGGGTGAATAAGGAAGTCGGCGCCGAGCTGCTCGACCTGGCTCCGAATCTGCGGGTGGCCTCGACCATATCGGTGGGCTATGATCATTTTGATGTGGCTGAGTTGACCAGCAGGGGGGTGATGCTGATGCACACGCCCGATGTCTTGACCGAGACCACCGCCGATATGATTTTTATGCTGATTCTCTGTGCCGCCCGGCGGGCCGCCGAACTCCATGAGATGACCAGGCAGGGACGCTGGCAGGCTGCGGTCGGTGCCGAGCATTTTGGCCGGGACGTGCACGGCAAAACCCTGGGCATCGTCGGCCTGGGGCGTATCGGCACCGCCGTTGCCCGGCGAGGCCGTTTGGGGTTCAACATGAACGTTCTCTACCATAACCGCACCCGCAGCGTCGAGGCGGAGAAGGAGATAGGTGCCAGGTACTGCAGCCTCGATGAGCTGCTGGCTGACTCCGACTTCGTCTGCCTGGTGGTGCCGCTGTCAGATCAGACCCAAAAGTTGATCAGCCGGGAGGAGCTGGGAAAAATGAAACCAGAGGCCTATCTGATCAACGGCGGCCGCGGACCGGTGGTCGATGAGCAGGCGCTGATCGAGGCGCTTGAAAACGGGGTGATAGCCGGTGCCGGCCTGGATGTCTACGAGCAGGAGCCCTTGCCGACCGATTCCCCGCTGCTGCGCCTGGCAAACGTGGTAACCCTGCCCCATATCGGCTCAGCCACCCATGAAACCCGCTATGCCATGGCTGAGCTGGCGGTCGACAATCTGCTCGCCGCCTTGCAGGACCGATCGACCCGAAACTGCGTCAATCCCGAGGTGGTCGGCTGAGTGGGTGACTATGAATTAAAATCTGTTTGAGAGGAGCCTTTTGCAAAACTAAGATTTTCGTTCAAAATCAAACCATGCGAGAAATTTTACCACAGGCAT
>JARFQM010000443.1 GCA_029287755.1 Desulfofustis sp.
GCTGTTGCCCGGACTGGCGTCGGTCAGCCGTTTCAGATAGTCATCGAGAATTCGCTGTATCTTGGCATCAAGGGTCAGGATCAGATGACGGCCGTCCACACCGGGCCGGGTATCACCCATCTTGAGAAGATCGTGGGTGTCATCTTTTTTTAGCCGGAACCTCGCTTCCAGCTTATTGAGATACTGTTCGATACCGAAGAGTCCGGTATCACCTTCGACAAAACCGATGAGATGGGCCGCCGATTCACGCTGCGGATAATAGCGGATGTACTCTCTGTGCAGATGAACGCCCTGGAAACCGAGCCGTCTGATCTCGTCTTCCTGATCCTGGCTGATGTCCCTGGCTATCCAAACCCTGAGACGTCCTTTCCCCATTCGATCATAAAGATCGCTTTCGGAAGTTTCAAGTATGGCCGACAGGGGGCCGATCACCTGATTGACGTCCTCGATTTCTCGGATATTGGCATACACGGACACCCGTTCGTAAGAGATGGCGAATTCTTTATAGTTTCTGTCGTATATCGTACCCCTGATAATCGCTTGATCGGTTACTGCCTGATCCTCTCTTAAGCGCAACGCCTTGACTGTTTGCTCCCAGAGGCGGAGCGCCTTCTCACTCTCCAGCCAGCCCCAGACAGCCGCCGCTGCACCAAGCAGAACAATCAGGACAACCAGCCGCCGTCGTCCGACGCTTTGAGTACGCAGACGGGACCGCTTGCCCATGTTTCCGCATTACCTGAGCTTGAATACCTGTTTTTCCCCGGGGACGAAAAGCGCCAGTTCTTCCCCTGCTCGCTTGAGCACCTGCTTTTCAGACATCAGATTAGCCCTCTGGGCCAGCAAGATTATCTGCTCTTCCCTTAGTTGATGCCGGGCCGCCTCTATGGCCTGTATATCCTGTTCCCCGCGGCTAATCGTAAAGTTGAGCCAGAGATTGATACAGAAAGCGACAAAAACCACAGCCAGGGCGATTTTCGATGCGGCCAGCCAGAGGGCCGTGCCGCCGGGCAGGCCGAATGCTTTCTTCCTGCGGAGCTGTTGCCTGATCTTCGTATCGATCGGTGCATGCGATACGATTCTTATCGAGTTCTGATAGCTCATCGGTTCCCCCTCTTACGCTAATCTCTCGGCCACTCTGAGCCGGCTGCTTCTGGCTCGAGGATTTCTCTTAATTTCCTTGTCATCCGGAGTGATGGGCTTTTTGGTAACTACTTTCAACTTCTCAGTCCTGGATAAAATCCGTTTGACAATTCTGTCTTCCAGCGAATGAAATGAGATGATGCAGATTCTGCTCTTGGGCCTCAAATAGAGGGGCGCCTTTTCAAGTATGCCTCCCAGGTTGGCCAGTTCTTCGTTGACAGCGATCCGCAGGGCCTGGAATACTTTGGTAGCCACATGAATCTTCGCCGGATGATATTTTTTCGGAACGGCTTTTCCGACGATCTGCGCCAGCTGCCCTGTCATCTCAATTTTGCTCTTCTTTCTCTCCTTGACGATAATCTCGGCAATTCGCCGGGACTGCTTTTCGTCGCCGTAGTAGTAAAAGATGTCGGCCAGTTCTTCCTCGGTGGAATCGGCCACGATCTGGGCTGCAGTGACCGGCCTCCTCCGGTCCATCCTCATATCCAGCGGTTCGTTTCTGTTGAAACTGAAACCGCGACCTTCCGCCTCGAGCTGTAGGGATGAGAGTCCGATATCAATGAGGATACCGTCCACCGCTTCCAAGCCTGCTTCTTTGAGCCCGACATCAATTTCCCTGAAATTGCGCCGGATCACCTGCAGCCGATCCCGGCACCTGCCCACGTTCTCAAGCCCGAGCCTGATGGCGTCCTCATCCCAGTCAAAGGCGACGACTTTGCCGTCGGGCGCTGACCTTTTCAAAATTTCCCTCGTGTGTCCGCCAAGACCGAAGGTACCGTCCATGTAGACCCCCCCGGGAACCACCTGCAGCATTTCCAAGGCTTGTTCCAGGAGTACGGGCTGATGCACCTTCCTCAGGGAAACTTCGGTCATCAAAGAATTCCGAGTTTGGCCAGGCTGTCACTGTACTGCTCGAGGTTCTCGCGGGTTTTGCAGTATTCGGCCAGCCATACTTCCTTATCCCAGATCTCGACAAATTCGAGCATGCCGTTGAGCACGACTTCCTTGTCGATACTCACCTCGGACCTTAGACTGACCGGGATCAGCAACCGGCCCTGCTTATCAAGCGAGCACTCGGTAATTCCGGAGACCACATATCTGATAAAGCTTGACAGGTTCTTCTCTTCGCGGCCCTGGGTCAGCAGTTTGTCTTCCACAATCTGCCATTCGGAAGCGGGCCAGGCCCGCAAGTGTTTACCCCATGGAGCAACCATCAGGACCCCGGAACCATAGTGCTTGAGCACTTCTCGAAATCTCGACGGCACATTTAGCCGCCCTTTGGGATCGAGGGTATGCTCAGATCTGGATCGAAACCTGCTGGCAATTATGTCTGACTTCGCCACAGAAACTCCACCCTGCTCCATTTAATGCCGCTTTGTATCCACTATACACCACTACCAGTCTTTTTATCCTGAATAAACAGTTCAAGTCAAGTAAAAAGATGCGTAAATTCAAGATAATAAGCTTTTAATTGCCATAGCGACCCAAGTACAACATATGGTAGAAACCTTTATAGGCGATACTACAGAGTGTGGAAAATGGGCTTATGGACAAAACATCAGGTGTTAAGGAGAATCCGACGACTAATTATATCTATTTGATATTTATATAATTATTATCTTATGCAGAAAACAAAATTAGAAGGACATCACATCGAGGTGGTTTAAAGTGGCAATAAGGTGTAAGGGCGGCGCTTGGAGAATTTGCAAGGAGGGGCGGAAGGAGCCAGGGAAAGGTCAGGAACTACTTGCCCGGGAACCCAATAAACAACGGTGTGTCTTATCAGTCGTCGGAATCGAACAGGGAGGGCTGGATGGAATCCGGCCTGGGCGGCTTGCGGCCAAAATGTTCGTAAGCTTTGATGGTAGCCACCCGGCCCCGCTGGGTCCGGCTTAAAAATCCCGATTGGATGAGATATGGTTCATAGACATCCTCGAGGGTGGTCTTTTCCTCGCAGACCGAAGTGGCCAGAGTTTCCAGTCCGATGGGGCCGCCGCTGAATTTGTCGATTACGGTGAGCATGATGGTGCGGTCCATGTCGTCAAGACCGAATTCGTCGACGTTCAGGAGCTCGAGAGCGGCGTCGGCAACGCTGCGATCGACTAGTTCATGCCCCTTGACCTCGGCAAAATCCCTGACCCGACGCAATAGCCGATTGGCAATACGCGGGGTACCACGGGAACGTCGTCCCAGTTCGAGCGCTCCATCCTCGTTGATTTTCAGACCAAGAATCTTGGCCGAACGCCGGACGATGACGACCAGTTCCTCGGGCGAGTAGAACTCGAGCCGCAGGATATCGCCAAATCGGTCCCTCAGCGGCGGCGTCAACAGGCCGGTGCGGGTGGTCGCCCCGATAAGGGTGAAACGGGGCAGCTCCATCTTGATGGAACGGGCACCCGGCCCCTGGCCGATGATGAGATCCAACTGGAAATCCTCCATGGCCGGATAGAGAATCTCCTCGACCACATGGTTGAGACGGTGAATTTCATCAATGAACAGGATGTCCCCTTCCTGCAGGCTGGTCAAAATAGCGGCGAGATCTCCCTGTTTTTCAATGACCGGACCCGAAGTCGGCTTGATGCCCGTGCCCATTTCGTTGGCTATGATCTGCGACAGCGTGGTCTTGCCCAACCCGGGGAAACCGTGAAAAAGTAGATGATCCAGCGGTTCACCCCGTTTCTTGGCGGCGCCGATGGAGACGTTCAGCCGCTTTCTGACCTGTTCCTGGCCGATATATTCGGCCAGGGATTTGGGCCTGAGATCGTTGGCCTGAATATGGTCACGCCCGATCGGGGCTGGGTCGACCAAGCGCTCGTCGCCAAACAGCTCTTCTTCGAAATTCATGCCAGACTCCTGAGACATTCCCTGAGCAGATCTTCAACGGAAAGACCATAAAAGGTCTCGTCACCAAGACGCCGTTTAACCGAGGTAAGGGATTTGCGGCTGACCGGGTCGGAGTAGCCCAGGTTACCCAGTGCAGAAAGCACGTCGGCAACCGCTGAAGAGGCGCCGTAAGCACTGTCTCCGCCACTCTCCACCAGATCGACCGAGCCGGCGGCCAGCGCTCCCACTTTGTCTTTCAATTCAACGCATAGCCGCTCGGCCGTTTTCTTGCCGACCCCCTGCAGAGAGCTCAGCAGGCGGATATCCCTCGCTGCGATGGCCCGGCAGAGCTCCGCTACCCGCATCCCCGACAGGGCCGCCAGACCCAGTTTCGGGCCGATGCCCGAGACCGAGGTAAGATGGAGAAACATCTGCTTTTCCTCGATGTCAAGGAAGCCGTAGAGCACGATGGCGTCTTCCCTTACCTGGGTGTAAATGTGCAGAAAGATTTCTTCGGAGGAGTCGGGAAGCCTGGTCAGTCCGTCGGTGGTTAAAAAGACCTCATAGCCGACGCCGGAGACGTCGATAACGACCCGGTCCAGACCTTTGATCAGAACTTTTCCTGTAAGTGTTGCTATCATCTCATTTCCCGAGGGAGTGCTCAGATGCGAAGTTGGTTGAGGTGGCAGATGGCCACCGCCAGCGCATCGGCCGCATCGCTGCTCGGCGCCTTATTGAGGCCCAGCAGGACCCGGACCATATGCTGAATCTGCGTCTTACCGGCCTGGCCATAGCCGACCACCGCCTGCTTGATCTGTTTGGCGCTGTAATCGACCACCTCCAGATCGTTCTGCATCACGGCAACCACCGCTGCCCCCCTGGCCTGGCCAAGTTTCAGCGCCGATCCCGGGTTGGTGGCCAGAAACACGTTTTCGACCGCTGCTTCAGTGGGGCCGTGCAGCTGAATCACTTCGTTGATCCCGGAAAATATCTGGTTGAGCCGATAATTGAAGGGCATGGAGGTGGCCGTCTTTATTACACCGCAGGCGACAAACCTGAGGGCGCCGCGCTCGGACTCCACCACCCCGTAGCCGGTGATCCGGGAACCGGGGTCAATGCCGAGGATCCGCTCCATCTCCCATGCTCAGGACAGTTTTTCCATCAGACCCTGGTCGATATCGAAGTTGGCATGTACCTTCTGAACATCGTCATGGTCCTCGAGGTTTTCCAGCAACTTCAGCAGGGAGGCCGCTACTTTCTCGTCATCCACCTCAATTGTGTTCTGGGGAATCATTGAAACGGAAGCTTCCAGATATTCCACACCCTGCTCCTCGAGGCTGTCACGGACATCGTTGAACTCTTCGATGCTGGTCAGCACCTGGAACTCGTTTTCGTCTTCGATCACATCTTCCGCACCGGCTTCCAGCGCTTTGTCCAGCAACTCCTCTTCGGAGATTTTTTCCTTGTCGACCAGGATTTGGCCCTTCTTGTCGAACATCCAGGCAACACAGCCGTTTTCTCCGAGGTTGCCGTTGCTCTTGGCGAAGTAATGCCTGACATCGGCCACCGTCCGGTTGCGGTTATCGGTCATGCATTCGACCAGCACCGCCACGCCACCGGGCCCGTAGCCCTCGTAGAGGATCTCCTCGTAGGTGTCGCCGTCGCCTCCGCCGGAGCCCTTATCAACAGCCCTGGCGATGTTATCCTTGGGCATGTTTTCTGCCTTGGCTGCGGCAATGGCTGACCTCAGCCTCGGATTGCCGTCTGGGTCGCCGCCCCCCTGCCGCGCCGCTACGGTGATCTCTTTGATCAACTTGGAGAAGATCTTGCCGCGCTTGGCGTCATTTGCCCCTTTTTTTCGTTTAATGGTCGACCATTTGGAATGTCCTGACATATCAGATCCTGTGTGATGATTGTTCTTCCCGGGAAGGCGGGGTATCTCCTAGCCGCGATAGTCCATGCCAAGCAGAAAGACCTCACGGCTCTCCTTGCGGGAGCTCTGGGGTTTTATCACTTTCACGAAGCCGAACTGCTTTTTGAGATCGCTCACCAAAGCGGGCATATCTTCACCCTGAAAAATTTTACCCAGATAATGCCCCTTCTCATGCAGAAAAAGATGTGCCAGCTCAAGCGTTTGAACCACCAGTCTCAGCGAGTGTTGGTGATCTGCCCAGCGATTACCGGTGGTTTTAGGAGCAATATCTGAAATAACGGCCTTGAAAGCCGGCCTGAGCGCCTTAATTTGAGCGACCAGTCCCGGATCGGTAATGTCGCCGCACAGCCAGTGGATGGGAGAGCCTCCGTCTCTTGGTTCCTTATTGGTCTCCTGCAGGTCGACCCCAATCACCAGCCCCGAAGGTCCGACAACCTCCGATGCATAGAGCGACCAGCTGCCCGGGTGACAGCCCAGATCGAGGATCGCATCTCCGCGGCGAAATAGACGATATTTTTTCTGAATTTCTTCAAGCTTGAAAACGGACCTGGCCGGGTACTTGTCTTTCTTGGCCTTCTTAAAATAATAGTCCCTTACTTTACGCACTCTTTATTCCATTTACCCTTCTTTAGCAAGGTCATTCGGCCCCCGCCGGCCCTTCCCCGAAGACAGTGCCAAGCCTCTCTCAGCCCTCCGCCAGCTGCTTTTCAGCCCAGGCCAGTGCTTCTTCCCTGGTGCTGACCACCCCCTCCAGCGCGGCAGTCTCCACCGCTTCGAGCAGCCTGCCAATTTCCGGGCCGGGCGGCAGGTTAAATTTAGCAATCAGGTCATGCCCGGTCAACAACTTAGGGCCAGCCTGGGCGGGCACCAGGGTCTCCTGGTAAAAGCGCACCACCTCGAGAAACAGCTGCTCGAGCTGCTCTTCGATGCCCGCCGGTTTCTCCGGCCCCTGCCCGGCCAGGCTGTCGGCCATGGCCAGCAGGAACAGGGGATAGAGATTGGCCCCCGCCCGTTTACAGATCTTATGCAGGGCGCGGGTACTCACTTCCTCCTGGTTCTGCATCACATTGTTGAGATGAAACGGATGCATGTGCATCGAGATCAGAGAAACGACTTTCTTGGTCTTGCGCCTGCTCCATTTCCAGCGCTCAGCGATCTGCTGAGCGAGGGTTGCGCCCTGTTCGTCATGGTTATGAAAGGTGACGCGCCGCGTCTTGTCAACATTCACTTTCCTGGCTGCCGGTTTGCCGATGTCGTGCAACAGGGCCGCCCATTTCAAGGCCGACAGAGCCTCGACGTCATCGGCCACTTCATCCACCAGGTTATAGCTGCGAGGAAAGTAAATGACCGGCTGATCGATAATTCGCTCGACGAATTCCAGCGTGACCAGATTATGCTCCATCACGTCGAGGTGGTGAAACGGCGGCTGGTCCACGCCTGCGCCTTCGTAGAGCTCGGGCATCAGCAGACCGAGGAGCTCCGTTTCCTGCATGGCCTTGAAACTCATGGCGGCGCGGCTGGTGGCCATGATCAGCTCCAGCTCGAAACTGATGCGCTCGGCAGCCACGGTCTCGATCAGGGCCGATTTGGCGCTGATCTGCTCGCCTGTCTGATCTTCGATCATGAAATCAAGCTGGGCGCCAAACCGATAGGCCCGCAGCAGTCGCAGGGGATCGTCCTCGAAGCAGCCCGGGCAGGCCCGGACTACCCGAAGCATGAGGTCGTTGAAGCCGCCGAGCGGGTCGACGATCTCCACCTCCCTGTCCGGCTGCACTAGATCATCAAGCTGCACTGCCATGCTGTTGATGGTAAAATCACGTTTGACCAGATCTTCCTCGATGGTGCGGGCGCCTTTACGGAAGCCGGCAACATCCAGTGACAAACCCTCGAGCACCAGTCGAGCCGTGTCGTTCTCCTCGTCGAGGATCACCACCGAACCTTTGCCCAGCCGGCGGCGCATCTCACGCATGAACTCAATCGCCCCCTCAGTCACCGCAAAGTCGAGATCCACTGAAACGACGTTGATCAACAGATCGCGCAGGGCCCCCCCGACCAGATAGATATCGTGCCCCCGCGATCGGGCACAGTCGTTGAGGGTCTTGAGAACAGATTCAGGATAGTGCGAAATAAATGCATCCAAGGCTGATTTCTGCACGGCTGTCCTTTTTTATCCCTGAGGTTTCTTGACGCTGGCACGCTTCAGTGTATACATTCGAAAATAACTCCTTAACTGCTGTTCCCGGACTGGTCGTCTCTTTTGGTACCCTGTAAATTCAGGTCAAGATCAAGACACGCGCGCTGGTATCTCGAGCAGCGAAGAAATTCAACGATACAAGTTAGCCTTACTTTAATTGGGGATATCATGGAAGGCAACCGGCTTTATGAAGTGCTGCGGAAGATCGTTCTCACCGGAGTCTTCTCAGAGGTTCTGCCGGTATTTGACCTGCGTCCATTGCAGAGCCCCACCGGGTGCGACATGCAGCACCTCGCAGGACCGGCGCCGGAAGCGTCGCCAGCATGAACAGCAGCCATCCTGCCTGCCTCTATATGGCGCCGCTCAAGGGTATCACCGACAGTCTTTTCAGACAGGTGTACCAGCGCCATTTCCCTGGGCTCGACCGGGCTGTGGCTCCCTTTGTCAATCCCCAGAAAAGTTCTCGCTACCCGGAAAAACTGATAGCCGACCTGCTCCCCGAAAAAAATATAGACCTGGAGCTGGTGCCGCAGGTGCTGAATACCGACGCGGAGGGCTTCATCGCCCTCGGCAACCGGCTCCACGAGCTGGGCTACACTGAGATCAACTGGAACCTGGGCTGCCCGGTGAAGATGGTGGCCGGGAAGAAAAGGGGCTCCGGTCTTCTTCCCCACCCCGAGTTGATCATCGACCTGCTCGAGCAGGTGCTGCCGAGGCTGCGGCCCGCCCTGTCCATAAAAATGCGGCTGGGCTACCACAGTCATGAGGAAGCGCTCGCCCTGCTTCCCCGGCTTGAACCTTTGCCGCTGACCGAAATCATCCTCCATGCCCGTTTGGGAGTCCAGCTCTACCGGGGGCCGGTGCACCTGGATCATTTCGATCTCTGCCGAGCGCAGACCTCCCACAGGCTGGTCTACAACGGTGATCTCGTCAGTCTGGAGGATTTCACCGGTGTGGCAACAAAATTTGCCGCCATCGACCGCTGGATGATCGGCAGGGGGCTGCTGATCAATCCGTTCCTGCCGGCCGAAATTAAAGGCATCCAGTTGGGCGCTGAGGAACGCAGGAAGAAATTGCAGCTTTTTCACCACGACCTCTACCAGGCCCTGAAAGAGCGGCTCAGCGGTCCCGGTCATCTGCTGGGCCGCATGAAGCAGGTGTGGATCTATTTTATCGGCGCCTTTCCCGGAAAACAAAAGCTGCTGAAAAAAATTACCCGGGCCTCATCGGAACAGCACTATCTGAACGCTGTTGCCAGTGTAGTGGAGTTTTGATTCATGGATAACACGGAACCGAGGGGTGGATATGTTTGATACAGTGATTGACAGGATAGGGAGCGGCTCCGCCAAATGGGACGGGGCACCCGTTATTTTCGGCGAGGCCGATATTCTGCCCATGTGGGTCGCCGATATGGATTTTCCGGTGGCCGAGCCGATCACCGAGGCGATTATGAAGCGAGCGGCGCATCCTGTCTACGGCTATGAGACGGAGAGCGATTCGGTAAAAAAAGCGGTGGTCGACCGGCTCTGGAAGAAGTATAAATGGCGGGTCGAAAAGCAGTGGCTGGTCTTTTCCGCCGGCGTCGTCCACGCCCTGCATATGATCATCATGGCCTTCACCAAACCGGGAGACGGCGTGATTTTACAGCCCCCGGTCTACTACCCCTTTTTCTCGGCGATCACCCACAACGGCTGCCGGGTGATCGAGAATCAGCTCATCCTCCAGGACGGGTCCTATCGTATGGATTTCGAGGGGCTCGAACGCGGGTTCCGGCCCGATTACTCAGGACTCAGACCGGAACCGAGCCGGGCCCGGATGGTGCTGCTCTGCAGTCCCCACAATCCGGTCGGCAGAGTCTGGAGAAAAGAAGAGCTGACAGAAGCGGCGCGCATCGTGGTCGACAACAACGGTATCATCATCTCGGACGAAATCCATGCGGAGCTCTTGCTGGGCGGGCACCGCCACATCCCGACGGCAATCCTCGGAGATGAGGTGGCACTCCAGACCATTACCTGCTTCGCCCCGAGCAAGACCTTCAACCTGGCCGGGCTCAAAGCCTCGGTGCTGATCATACCCAATCCCAAACTGAGAAGCATCTTTCGGGAGCGAACCGCCGGATTTCTCTGCACTCCGTGCCCGTTTGGCATGGCGGCGATGGAAGCAGCCTTCACCCATGGTGATCCCTGGCTCAGGGAACTGCTCGAGTATCTGGAGGGCAACCTGCGTTTTCTGAGAAAGTTCATCAGCGGTCGCCTGCCCGCAATTCGCGTCATGCCGATTGAAGGGACCTATCTGGTCTGGCTCGACTGCCGCGGCCTGGGTATGGACGACCGGAGACTGCGAACCTTCATGAGAAAGAAGGCCAAGGTCGGGCTGGACGATGGGTTTATTTTCGGCTCGGGCGGCTCGGGCTTTCAGAGAATCAATATCGCCTGCCCGCGAAGCCGCCTGGAGGAAGGACTGCAAAGAATCGAAAAAGCCCTGGCCGAGAGTGATTGACCGTGAAGCACGGCAACACCGCTGGTCAGATGATCCACCCCTTGAAGGCGCCATCAGCGAGCGGCTCATGATAGGACTCGATGCGGCTGTCATCGTCGATAATGACAACCGTGCCGCCCCTTGATCGCCCCCCGGATTTCTTGGCGTAGCGGGTTACCAGGCCGGCCGCCGCTCCGAGGTCGGCAGCTCTGCCTTGCTGACTGTCATAGAGTTGGGCCGCCCTTCTGAGCAACGCCACCGGTCCCGGGCGCTCCTCGATGAAGAGCTTGATGTCACCAGCTTCCATGAGTTCCTCGAGCCGGTTGTTTTCTTTTTCGTCCCGGCCCAGTACCAGCCAGCCCCTATTGGGCAGCAGGAACTGTCTGCCGATCAGCATCAGCAGTATATCGGCCAGGTTCATGTTCTGCGGGGTAACAACAAAATCATTACGATAGACCCGGGCGATCCTGGTGCTTAGAATCGGGTCGGCCAGAATACAGCCGCCGGCCGGGGAGGGAAAATCGTTGATACCGAAGGTTTTGGCCAGGGCGATCTGACGGGAGCGCCCTCGGCCGCTGAAATCAAGCAGTCGTTCGCGGTCTACCCAGCCGCGCAATTCCGCTTCGGTGGGGTTCATCAATTTGGCGCTGAGCGGCCTGAGCAGCAGGCTGCGGGTAGCGGAGTCGCGCTCGATGACATTGAGGGTGTCGCGCCTCTGGGACATGGGGCGCTGGCCCAGCACCTCGCCGGTTATAAGAAAAGATGCTCCCACTTCATCGAGCATCGCCCGGGCCCGTTCGAGCATGAAAATTTTGCAATCGATGCAGGGATTGAAATATTTGCCGAAGCCATGGGCGGGGCTGCGCAGCATCTGCAGGTACTCTTCGCTTATGTCATAGACGGT
Source organism: Desulfofustis sp. (assembly GCA_029287755.1). The sequence continues at coordinate 11,473 of JARFQM010000443.1, forward strand.
CGCCTCGATCCCGTATTTCTCCCTTATCGATCTGCGGTAGCCTTCAGAGTCTCGCAGGATGTCATAACCAAAAAAGGGGCTGACGAATTTTACCGCCAGCACTTCAATGTCCTGTTCCATCACCAGCCTGGTGGCACAGATCGAATCGAGGCCGCCGGAAAAAAGACTGATCGCCTTCACCCGGCTCATGCGGCGACCCTGCCTTTATCGAGCAGCTCACGGGCCCAGGCTGCCGTCTGCCGGGTGGCCGACTCCCCGGCCAGCATGCGGGCCAGTTCCTCCACCCGCTCAGCCTCCTGAAGCCGGCTGACGCTGGTAATGGTCCGTCCGTCCTTTTGCTTCTTTTCCACCCTGAAATGGGAACTGCCCCGGGCAGCGATCTGCGGCAGGTGGGTAATACAGATGACCTGGTGATGGTTTGCCAGCTCCTGTATCTTGCGGGCCACCGATTCTGCCGCCTCGCCACCGACCCCGGCATCGACCTCGTCGAAAATTACGGTCTCCACCATATCCTTGCGGGCCAGGAGACATTTGAAGGCCAGCATCAGCCGCGACAGTTCTCCGCCCGAGGCGACCTGGGCCAGCGGCCGCGGCGGCTCGCCGGGATTGGGAGCGAAGAAAAACTCGAGCCGATCGAACCCCGTGGCCCGCAGCTGCTCGCTGGTTCTCTCCACCGCTTGAAACCGTACCTC
>JARFQM010000084.1 GCA_029287755.1 Desulfofustis sp.
CTTCGTATCGGGGCTGACGATGACCGATCTTCGGGCCGAGATGCATGTCTGCGGCGCACCCAAAGCACTGGAAGATACCGTCATGATGATGACCCGTTTTGACGGAGCAATTCCCGGAACGCTGATTGCGACCCGGCTTGCTTCCGGCAACCGGGGCGGCCTGCGGCTTCGCGTCTACGGCAGCGAGGGGGGGATCGAGTGGGAGCTGGAAAAACCGGATTATCTCAAGTTCAACCGCTACGGTGATCCAGACGCTCTACTTAGCCGGGGGCATGGGAGCGGTGTTGTCCCCCGGGTTGAACGATTTGTCCGCCTGGCCCGAGGCTTTACCGAGGGGGTGATCGAGGCCTGGGCCAATCTGTATACCGAATTTGCCATGGCGGTGGCGGCCCGCAGGGATGGAATAAAACTGCCGCCGGACTGGCTCGATCTCCCCACGGTCGAGGATGGGGCCAGGGGGGTGCGTTTTGTTGACGCCGCGGTTGAGTCACACAAGTCGGGCGGCGCCTGGGTGAATTTTAGCTCATAGATCTGTTGAGCTTACTCTCCTGAGCAGACGGAATTGAGCCACTGACGATCTTCAGGGTCCTCCTCATCGTCTGAATTGCGAATGACTTCGGCTCTTTTTTTCAATGGCTTCTGATACTCACTTACTGCCCTGAACAACCTATCATAATCTATTTCAGAAGGTTCAGGCGCGGAATCCGAGTAGATTGTGGCGTCATTTAGGATCAGGTCCAAAGTACGGCCAGCGTGTTCTTCCACCCGCACTGACAAATCGAATAATGCCATGATCTGCTGCTGCAGCGTGTGTGTTTCCAGGATAAACCCTTTTCGCCCGGGATAGCGGATTATAAGCTGTGCCTTTTGCTCTTTCATTCCACCTTGCCTGATTCTCAGCCATGATTCTGGAAATCCATGACGATCTTCGTGTAATTGCCCGTCAAAGCATCCGCGAAAGCCTTTTCATACTGGGTGAGGGAGACGATCTCCGAGAGGATTGGAGAGATGTTAAAACCGGGATTTTTCAGAATTTCAAAGGCTTCATAAAAATCCTGCTTGGTGTAGATGATGGAACCCAAAATGGACAGCTCAGCTCTGGTGACCCGCAGTGCAGGAAAGCTGACTTCAGCATCGGTGAGCCCCAGGGTAATCAACGTTCCTCCCGGTTTGGCGAGGGTGAACGCCATCTCAATGGCACCCTTCGTTCCGGCGGCCTCAATGACGAGATCAAACAAGGGGTTCTTCATTTGGTCAGGATGCAGCGTGCGGATTGAGTTGTAAGCACTCTTTGCCTTGTCCATTTTGTCCTGGTTTATATCGATCGCGGTGACTTCCGCACCCATATGATCAAGTAGCGCTATGGCGAGAAACCCCTCGGTACCGCACCCGACGACGGCAGCGGATGTTTTTTTCGATATATTCGTTTTTTTCAAGGCATGGACGATTACCGCAAACGGTTCGGTTAAAATTGCTTTCTCATTAGGTAATTCGGCAGGCACCGGCACGAGAAACTCGGAATCAACGACGATTTCCTGGCCAAACAAGCCGTTGGCCGTCACCCCGAAGATTTTTTTCTCAGCACAGATATTGGTTTTTCCCTGCAGACAGAATTCACAGTTTCCGCAATAGGTGTTGGGAAAGGATATTACTCTGGTGCCGATCGCAAAAGGAGATTTTTCGCCCGTCTCCACTACTGTGCCCAGAATTTCATGCCCAGGGCGGCAGGGATAATTTGCATAGGGGAGATGGCCGTCGTAAACTTTTACATCGGACCCGCAAATCCCTCCATAGATAACCTGTATCCGCACCTCCTCGGCACCCAGTTTCTCTATTCGGGCCGATTCCCTCAGCCTCAATTGTCCCGGTGCTTCCAGGTATAGTTCATCCATTTTTATCTCCGAGTTCAGAGGAAAGTTTCAGGGCAGTGGACCGGTCACGCAAATCTGTGTAAGCGTATTATTTGACCCAGTGTGGCAAAAAAATACGGGAGAAGCAATGAGTTTGACTCCTCCCGCTGCGAGGTAACATCGGTGGCAGGTTCAACAGCTCTTTTTCTCAGTCAATTTTCCCTAATCGGTGCTCACATGACTGACTTTTTGGCCCGGTGAATAAATGTCGAGAATATTCCAATGGCCCGAGGTGGGCACCGGGTTGTTTATCATCGGTACATCGAGCACCACCGGCTTGTCGAGTGCGATGGCCCTGATCAAGGCCGGTTTGAACTCAGCCGCTGACTGAATCTTGATTCCCTCGATGCCGTATGCTCTGGCAATCTCGGCATAGTCCGGGGAGGTCGATTCACCGTCCTTGGTAAACACAGTGCCAAAGGTCGTCTGGTAGTGCGCCTTTTCCAGCCCGGCGATGGTGCCGAAGGCATTGTTGTTCATTATCAGCCAGATGACGGCCACCTCTTCGTGCCGGGCGGTGGCGAGCTGGGCCGGGTTCTGCCCGAACCCGCCATCCCCGATGAGGGCGATGACGACCTTGTCGGGTGCTGCCAGTTTGGCGCCGATGGCCGCAGGTCCGCCAAACCCCATGGTGGCGTATCCGCCTGGAATCAGAATGGAGCCAGGCTCGTAGATAGGGAACTGCTGGCCAACCCCGTTCTTGTTCCAGCCTACATCGGTGGTGATGATTGCATCCCGGGGCAGTACTTCCCGCACTTCTGCGAGAATGCGTTCCGGCATCATAGGAAAGGCGTCGCTCTGCTCCATCTCCAGATTGCTCGCCTTGAACCCTTGTCTGACCTCAGCAATCTCCGCGCTCAGATTCTCCCGCTGGATGCCCTGTGGACATTTGCGCTGTGCAACTTTCAAGAGCACTGCCAGCGCCTGTTTGAGGTCGGCGACTGCGCCGATTTCAACCGGGTAGTTGCGGCCGATCTCAGAGGGGTCAATATCGATCTGGATGAGTTTGGTTTTGGGGATATCAAAGGTAAATTCCGGATACCAGGAGCTGGCGTCCGCTTCCTTGAAACGTGTCCCGAGACCGAGGATAAGATCGGCATTGAGACAGGAGTCGTTGATATACTGGGTTCCCCAGAATCCGGTCATGCCGAGGATCAGGGGGTGATCATCGGGCAGGGCGCCCTTGCCCATAAGGCTGTGGGCCACCGGTATCTGCAGATGGTCGACCAGCCCTCTCAGCTCAGCGGCTGCCTTGGCCAGCAGGACACCGCCCCCGACATAGAGAACCGGTTTTTGGGCCCCACAGAGCCGCTCGACGATCTCCTCCGCGGTGGCTTCATCCATGCAGGGTTTTCTGAGCTCTTTGGTGTTCTGCAGCTGGCGTTCAAACAGAGCGACATCAACCTCTTTGGAAAAAATATCCATCGGCACATCAACCAGGACCGGGCCTGGCTGGCCGCTTTCGGCCAGGGTGAAGGCCTTTTCCATTATTTCGGGGAACAGCTCGGGACGCTCGACGCGCCAGACCCGCTTGACAAAGGGGCGGTAGATCTCGCACTGGGCGCCGTCGGCGTGAAGATTGACCTCCTGGTGGGGGTGTTTGCCGTAGTAGTGGCTGGGGATGTCGCCGGCGATGACAACCATCGGAATACAGTCAAGCGCCGCATTGGCGACTCCGGTGGCGGCGTTGGTCATGCCGGGGCCAAGATGGCTGAGCACGACGGAGGCTTTGCCGGTCACCCGGGCGTAGCCGTCGGCCGCATGGGAGGCAATCTGTTCATGCCGGACATTGACAAACTTAATGGAGCTCTTTTCCAGAGCCGAAAGAACGGCGATATTGGTGTGTCCGCAGAGCCCGAATATGTGTTCGATGCCTCGTTTTTCCAGATACTTCACTAGTTGATGAGAGACGAGATCTTTCATAGCCCCCTCCATTGGTGTGCTGAAACTACCAGGTTTCAGTGTTGTAGAATTCCCCAAACAACTCCTCGTCACTCGGCTTGTCTTCGGCGATTGGCCGGGCCACCCAGGTGTAGTTCAGATAGTGCTTGAGCGAGATGTTCTCGTTGGTGATATTGCCGGCCCAGACGCCGCAGCCCATGCTCGAGGTCATCGGCATGCCGTTGGTGAAACTGCCGGCATTGGCTTTTGACTGGGGCTGCCGAACCATCATTCTGCTCACCGGAGCGACCAGGGCAAGTTGATGAATATGCTCATCGTTGAATGAATAAATACCGCAGGAGTGGCCTTTGCCCTGGGTCTCGTAGATTTTTGCCACCATCTCCAGGGCGGTTTCGAAACCGCTGTATTTGAAAATAGATAACAGAGTGCCCAGCTTTTCCGTGGAAAATAGAAACTCCCGGCCGATTTTATCTTCTTTTACGATAAGAAACTTCTTGTCTTCGGGTATGGAAAACCCTGCCTTTTCGGCGATCTGCTGCGCCGGACAGGCGATGGTGTCGATGGTGCGGTGCCCGTCTTTCCAGAGCACCTTTTCGAGTTGAGCCTTCTGCTCGTCGGAGACCAGGTAGCCGCCTTCCTTCTGCAGCTGCTCCAGAAATCTGTCATAGATGGTCTCTTCCACTACCAGGTTGCCGTCCGCCGAACAGCCGGAGCCGAAATCGGACATTTTGCTGAGCATGGAGTTGTGGGCGGCTTCTTCTATGTCGGCTGTTTCATCGATTACCATGGTGGAATTGCCCTGGCCGGCCGCATAGGCTGGTTTGCCGGACATGTGGGCTGATTTGGCCATGGCCGGCCCGCCGGTGGCAATGGTCAGGTCGCAGATGGCCATCAATTCCTGGGCCAGGGGGATGGACGGCTTCTCGGCACAGACGTAGAGATCCTCGGGCAAGCCGATCTCATTGAGGGCCTTGCGCATAATCCGCACGGTTTCGATGGTCGTCTGCTTGGCCCGCGGATGCGGGGAGAATATCACCGCATTTTTTGCCTTGAGGGCATATATGCCCATGCCGGGGGGGGTGAGGGCGGGATTGGTGGTGGGCACCAGGGCGGCTATGACGCCCACCGGCTTGGCGTATTTGACCAGACCTTTCTCGGGAATTTCCTCGACAATGCCCACGCTTTTCTGGCGCAGGGCATCGCGGAGCACACCTTTGATTTTAAAGCGTTTGTTGGGTCGGCCATGCCAATCACCCAAGCCGCTCTCTTCCACCCCCATACGGGCCAGCCGGGTAAAGGTTTTCTCGTTGGCCGTGGCCCAGGCTACCGCCTGTATGGCCCTATCAACTTCCTCCTGGGTCAGGTTGTCTATCTGTTTTTGGGCCGCTCGGGCACGCTCGAGGAGTTCCTGGGCGCAGTGTTTCTCTTCCTCGGTAATTGCTCTTGCCATGATAATGTCTCCTTCAAACCGATCCTGTAGAACCTTTGCTGAAAGTTACTTCAGTTTCTTTTCTATGGCGAAAGTCATCGTCTTCACGAACGATCTCTATTCCTGACGCCGAAGTATCCGTAAGCATCTTGATTATTAGAACGGTGTTCTGCTGAACAGGATACAGAGCAGGGGTGAACCTGTCAACAAAAATATTTGGCTTCCTGAAAAGGATCAGGGGGACATAAGAGAAGTGCTGCGAGGCGGCATATTCTCTGCTGTCTGGTTGGGGGCCAGGTCTTTAATATGGAACCATTTGCAAAACGATCTTGTCGCCCAAACTCTGCGTTATGCTCAAAATTTTATCCTCGGAATATCAATCATATGCCTGTGGTAAAACTTCTCGTATGGTTTGATTTTGAACGACAATCTTAGTTTTGCAAAAGGCTCTATGTTTAGAAAGGTGCACCCAGCAGTTCGGAAATTTGGCGGCTGGCGTCCAGCAGCTTATCTGCTATTTCCGGCTCCCGATCTTTGGAGAAGCGCTGCACAGGGCCGACAACCGCAAGGACCGAGGCCACGTGCCTATCGTAATCAAGCACCGGAGCGGCAATAGCTGCCACCTCGAGCTCTCGCTCTCCTCTGTTGACCTCGTAGCCGCGCTGCTTGATTGTCGCCAGTTTCTTGGCAAGGGTCTTTGG
>JARFQM010000146.1 GCA_029287755.1 Desulfofustis sp.
AGTTGCCGCCGGAGACCGGGATAACCGTCGCTCCAAGCTTTTCAGCCCCGTAGTGGGCCCCGAGACCGCCGGTGAACAGACCGTAGCCGTAGGCGTTATGGACCATATCGCCTTTGGTCGCCCCAGCGCAGCATAAGGCTCGAGCCATCATACTCGCCCAGGTGTCGATGTCCTTTTCCGTGTAGCCGACCACCGTCGGCTTGCCGGTGGTGCCCGAGGAGGCGTGGACCCGGACAATGTCGTCGAGCCCCGTGGCGAACATCCCGAAGGGATAGTTTTCCCGCAGATCCTCTTTGCTGGTGAAGGGCAGTTTCTGCAGATCATCGAGCCCCTGTATGTCTTCGGGTTTGACCCCGGCCGCAATCATTTTCTGCCGGTAGGGCTCGACCTTTCTGTAGACCCTGTTTATCAATGACTGCAGCCGCTTCAACTGGATCGATTCCAAGCCGACCCGCGGCAGGGTTTCTATCTCTTCTTCCCAATAAATTGTCGACATCTCTCTTCTCTCCTGTCCTGAAGAAATCTCCGCTTACTCACTTCCGGCAGCTCTGCCGCCGGCAAAGGCCTTCATGTTCTCTTTCAGAAATCGCTGTGGCACCCGTTGTTCGATAATCGACTCAAACACCGACGCATCGACATCGAGGTGCACTGACAAGGCCCCCACCAGGGCGACATTGGCGGTGCGTACCTCACCAGCCTCTTTGGCGATGGCAAAGGCATCGACGCCGATAACCCTGATATCCCTTTTGCTCAGCTCATCCAGCACATTTTCAGGATACACCGCCTGGCCCGTTGCCACCGACGGGGGAAGAATTTTCTGGGTATTGACTATGACGGTACTGTCCTGCTTCAGGTAAGGCAGGTAACGCACCGCCTCCATCATCTCAAAAGCCATCTGGATATCTGTTGTGCCGGGATCGATAAGCGGGGAATAGACCCGCTCCCCGTACCTGAGTTGCGCGGTCACCGAGCCGCCCCTCTGGGCCATGCCGTGAACCTCGCTTTTTTTGACGTCATAGCCTGCCTGCAGCAGGGCCTCGGCGGTCAATTCACTGGCCAGCAGGATGCCCTGCCCGCCCACTCCTGAAAACAAAATATTTCTAATCACACTCATCGTGTCGGCTCTCCCCTGGTGATGGCATTGAATTTACACAGTGACGCACATTGCCCGCAGTCATTGCAGAGCACTTCGTCAATTCTGGAGTAGCCTTTCTGGCTCTTCTTGTACCCTCTGGCCTCTGCCTCTCCCTCCTCGAACGCGGTCCAGCTTATGGCCGGGCAGCCAAGCCTGATGCAGGAAGTACAGCCGACACAATTGTCGATGTTGGTGTAATAGGAGACCGGCTTGCGCAGCTTCATGTCAGGCAGCAGTACACAGGGCGCCTGGGCAATGATGACGGACATCTCGTCACGCTCCACCTCTTCTTTGATCACCTTGCGGCATTCGGGAACGTCATGGGGATCCAGCAGCCGAACGTGCTTAACCCCACAGGCCCGGCACAGGGCCTCAAGGTCGAGTTCCCGGGCGGCCTCTCCCCGTATTGTCGAACCGGAAGAAGGGTTGGGCTGCTGGCCGGTCATCGCGGTGATGCGGTTGTCGAGAATGATCAGGGTTGCGGCCGAGCCGTTGTAGACCGAGTTGATGAGCCCGGTAATGCCTGAGTGTACAAAGGTCGAATCACCGATAACCGACACCACCCGATCGTGGGCCCCTTCCCCGAGGGCCTTGACCATGCCGTGGGCCATCGGGATCGAAGCACCCATGCAGACCGTTGAGTCCAGCGCGTTGAGCGGCGGCAGAAAGCCCAGGGTATAGCAGCCGATGTCGCCGGACACGAAGACCTTCTTCATCCGCGACAGAGTAAAGAAGATGCCGCGATGAGGACAGCCCGCACACATGTTTGGCGGCCGGGGCGGCAGTTCCACCGGCTCGTAAAGATCCTTGGGTGCCCGCTGCGGATCGATCGACTTCTTCACCACGGCGGTGTTGAGTTCGCCTATGGCGGGGATCAGATCTTTGCCGTGACAGTCGATCCCCATCGCTTTGATCTGGGTTTCTAGAAACGGGTCGAGTTCCTCGACCACATAGAGCTCCTCGACCGAGGCGGCAAAATCCCTGATTTTCTTCTCCGGCAGCGGCCAGCACATGCCGAGCTTCAACACGGCCGCCTCGGGAAAAGCCTCCTTTACGTAAAGATAGGATACGCCCGAGGTGATGAAGCCGCGTCTCCTGTCGCCATCTTCGAGCACATTGAAATCGGCCGTTTCGGCTATCTCTTTGCATTTCATCATGCGCTCTTCAACAACCACCCTGCGCCTGCGCGCCATGGCCGGCAGCATCACGAACTTCTCCGGGTGTTTCTCGATCTCCGGCTTGCCCGTCAAAGCAACCACTTCTCCGCGCTGCACCACTCCCTTGACATGGGCAATCCTGGTGGTGATCCGCAGCAGCACAGGCGAGTCAAGCTCTTCCCCGAGCTCGAACGCACGCTTAAGAAATTCCTTGGCCTCGGCCGGATCGGAGGGCTCCAGCATGGGTATTTTAGCTGCCAGGGCGTAGTTGCGGTTGTCCTGCTCGTTCTGGGAAGAATGCATATCGGGATCGTCTGCGGTGAGCACCACGATGCCCGCTCTGCCGCCGGTGTAAGAAGCGGTAAACAAGGGATCGGCGGCCACGTTGAGGCCGACATGCTTCATGGTGGCCAGGGCCCGTCCACCGGCAAAGGAAGCGCCGATGGCCACTTCAAGCCCCACTTTCTCGTTGGGAGCCCATTCGGTGTATACCGTGTCATAGGCGGAGAGATACTCCATTATCTCCGTGGACGGTGTGCCAGGATATCCGGAGGCGACCGCTACTCCCGCTTCGTAAGCGCCAAGTGCGATGGCCTCGTTGCCTGACATCCAGGTCGATTTGTTTTGTACTCGTGCAGTCATCAGTTACCTGTGATTCTTTAATGTTTTTGGGGGGTATTGATCCATGCCCAGCGGCAGAAAGGCTTGTTTGGCCGTTGCTTAAGGCAATCTGTAAAGCTACTCCGAAAACATTGTTCCAGGCAAGGATTTTTTCCCTGAAGAGGCGCCGGCGGAGGCAAATCAATCACTGCGATAAAAGGGCCTTTTCTTGCTGTTACAGGAGTACGTTGCAAGATCAGAGCTTCAGGTCAAGATCGAGGGGCGCGGAAACATTGCCTCACAACCATGTGGTAAATACTCCGGGGATAAACCTTGACCGTGCAATGCTGAGTTCTAGCGTAAATACAATTTTTCAAGTGAGCTACAAATCGATTGTTTCGGCCCTGACATTGATTATAATGAAACCGCAGCAGTTGGAAACTTTCCTGAAACTCATTCACCCACCACTCGGA
>JARFQM010000150.1 GCA_029287755.1 Desulfofustis sp.
GGTTGCCGCCCTGGCCGTGAAAGCCAGGGACCGGGTATTATCCAGTTCTACCTCGATGAGTGAGCTACTCCAGGGGGAAAAGACGTTCTTTTCGAGATGGCCTGCAGCCTCGACATCTGCATGGCTCATCGGCCGCACATCAATAATTTCAGACCATGGTTTCCGCAACTTTCACCGTCAGGTCGCCAAGCATGCTGGTATAGCTGCCAAGTTCGTTGTCATACCAGCCGTAAATCACCGCCTGGGTCACCGGGACCTCAAGAATGGAGCCGGCCTCAGATAGGTCCGCGGCTCCAGTTTTGGCAAGATTGACGAAAATTGAAGCGGTTCTGGTGTGGGTTTCGGTACCTTCTATGATCGCCGCAGCCTGGGGAACCCCCAGTATATCTGAAGAAACGTTCTGATTTTCACTGTATCTCAGGTAGGGACTTATTTCCGCATAGTCACGATAGACAGAGTTGATAAAGTCTCGTTTAGTGGGCTTGCCCGGCTCATCCTGAATATTTATGACCAGAATAATCAGCGATCCGCTGGAGGTGGGGATGCGCACCGATTCAGCAATAAAACCAATATTCTTCATCTCTGGAATTACCAACCCCAAGGCCTTGGCAGCTCCAGTAGTGGTCAGAATGATGTTATTGAGGATCGAGCGGTTTTTTCTCAAATCGCCGGCTCCCGCTCCCGGCAACCGGTCCAGGACCTGCTGGCTTCCGGTGGCGGCGTGTACGGTTACCATCGAAGCACTGAGCAGGTTGTCTTCACCAATACTTTCGATCAGCGGTTTTACCATGTAGGAAAGACACGTTGTAGTGCAGGATGCGGCCGAGACCAGGGCGTGACGATCCGGATTGTAATCATCGTCGTTGATCCCCATGACTGTAGTTACTGCGTCCGCTGGCATCTCCAGTCCTTTTGATTTGATCTTGAAAGGGGCCGACAAAATGGTTTTTACGGCGCCCGCTTCAAGATGGCCTCGCAATGCCCCACGTTCGCTGTCTGCATCCGCCGTTGGATCGGTAAATGCACCAGTTGAGTCTACCACCAGCGCCACTCCGTTGTCCCGCCAGCCAATTTCCTTGGGATTTCTGTCGCTCCTGAGAACTTTAACCGGAGTTCCCGCAGCCACAAATGTTCCCGCCTGATCGTCCAGCTCCTCGATTACCCGCCCTCCCCGGTGGCCGAAGAGGTAGGCTCCCAAACTTCCGTAGGTGGAATCACGCTCGATAGCGGCAGCGAGGTCTTCGAGTCCCGAGCCCACGTCTCTGCCTAAATTGACTATCAGCTCTGTAAAATGCTTACGAGATACGTGGTGCCACAGCGACAGCTTGCCAATACGTCCGAGACCATTAATCCCTAATTTCATGGCAGACATTCTCCCATCCGGTTATTTTGCAGTTGAGCGGAGCACTACCCGCTTGCGAGTCCCGCAATCATAAAGAATTCCTGCAGACAATCGAACCCCGCATCATGCGGTTGCCCGTGCACTAGAAGTGCCTTATTAATAGCACCAGATACGGCAAAACTCCAGAGAGATTTATGCACTTCGCCACCACCCTGAAACATGGCACGCTCATCAGAAGGTATAAGCGCTTCCTGGCCGACGTCAGGCTGCCCGGCGGAAAGGAAATTACCGTCCACTGTCCCAACTCCGGTTCGATGCGCAGCTGCTCGGATCCGGGCAGTCAGGTCTGTTTTTCACGCTCTGCCAACCCAGCAAGGAAATACCCCCACACACTGGAAATGGTCCATAACGGTATCACCTGGATAGGGGTCAATACTGCGAGAACCAACCAGATCGTCGCCGAGGCAATAGAAAAAGGGCAGATACAAGAATTGACAAACTTCGAGAGGATAAAAAGGGAGGTAAAAACCTCCTCTGACAGCCGACTCGATCTTCTCCTTGAAGACGGCGGGCAGCAGACTTACATAGAAGTCAAGAACTGCTCATTGGCCGAGAACGGGCGGGCTCTTTTCCCCGATGCGGTAACCAAAAGGGGAACCAAACACCTGAGGGAACTCGAGCGTTTGGTCACTAACGGTCACAAAGGAGTAATTTTCTTTTTGGTTCAACGGCTCGACTGTGACTGTTTTACACCGGCAGCGGCCATCGATCCAGTTTACGCCGCTACACTTGCCGAGGTTCACCTCACAGGCGTGGCAATCCTGGCCTATCAGGCCCGGGTCACGCCCGAGTCGATCGAAATAGCCGGATCTCTGCCTGTCAAACTCGATAAGTGAATACAGCGCCAAGGGTCACCGTCGTCCCCTTCGCTCATGCCCCTCGAGTCAGTGTATGATATCGGCCAGCCGATTCCAGCGAATGGAGGCGAAGCGATCCACGGACAAAAGCGGCTCGTCAATGTCCCAGGACCAGTAAATGATCATTGCCTTGCCCAACACGTCATTGTTTTCGACAAAGCCCCAGAAGCGACTGTCCGAACTGTTGTCGCGGTTGTCGCCCATGACGAAATATTTCCCTTCCGGTACCGTGATTGGACCGAAGTTATCCTTGGGGCTTACCGATCCCGGCAAAATCTGGGTAGTGGTATAATGGGCGTAGGGATCGCTTGTCGGTTCCCCGTTCAGATAAAGCTTTTTGTTCTTGATCTCGATTTCGTCACCGGGCACACCCACCACACGCTTGATATAATCTATGGAGCGATCCTTAGGAAATTTAAAAACGATGATATCGCCTGATTGCGGATCCTTGAGCGGCACCAGAACCTTGCCGCTGAAAGGCACCCTGATGCCGTAGATGAATTTGTTGACCAGCAGATGATCGCCGATCATCAAAGTCGGCAGCATTGATCCCGAGGGGATCTTGAAGGCCTGGACCACGAACGTCCGGATAAACAGAGCAAGCAGTATGGCAATACCAATGGCCTCAGCATACTCCCTTACTACAGATTTCTTCTTTTTCACTGTCTCCACTTCGCTGTCCTCTACCTAAGACGCCAGAATAACAAGTTTATACAAACTGGGCCGTTTACCCAGTTTGACGGCAAAGCTACTTTAATTCCATATTAATTACAAGATTGTTTGATTGGGATCAGCTGAATATGGTTTTTTTCCTTGATTCTCAAAGACCTAGGGATATACACTAGATGCAGAGGGAGGCCCGATTCGAACACCTACATATGGCGCAAATCTAGTATAAAAATTTATACTAATTCAAATAAATGCTTGTTTAAAATAGAAAAAAAACTGAATGTTTTTATTCCTTTTTCTTGACAAAGCATCTTTTTTGTGTCCTAAATGTAATCTAGTACGGAATGACTGTGCTTAATTGGCCATTTTCAAATGACAAATAGAAATTGATATTTCACAACTGCTAATGCAAAGACCATGTTCTCCTCATCGCAACTAGTTGTTGGTGTAGATATCGGCTCGCACTCCGTAAAAGTCTGCCAGCTTAAGCGTGCCGACAAGGCCTACTCAATCCTCAATATCGGCAGCGCAATTCTTCCCGAGGGAGCGGTAGACGACGGCGCTCTCGTCGACCCCGAGATTGTTGGTTCAGCTATCTCTAATCTGTTCAAAAACCTCAAAATCAAGAACAAGAAAGTCGGCATATCAATTTCCGGTTACTCGGTCATAGTCAAGAAAGTCAACTTGGCGGTAATGGGCGAAAAAGAGATGGAAGACCACATCATGACCGAAGCCGAGCAGTACATTCCCTTTGATATTCAAGATGTCTATATCGATTTCCAGGACTTGAAGACAAACAAGGACGGATATGAACGAACCGATGTGATGCTGGTTGCCGCCAAGAAAGAAATAGTCGATGACTATTTAAG
>JARFQM010000189.1 GCA_029287755.1 Desulfofustis sp.
CCTCTATACCTGGGATATTATCTCTAAAGATTGCCCTTCTATAGAGTACAGAACCATTAAGTTTCATATAAGAGGTTAAAAAAAGGATGCCGTCCGCCAACCGTGAACTCAGAACAGTGAAGCTGGAAACCCAAATTTCCAACTCGCCGGAGCAGGCATCTTTTCATTTCACGATATCACTTCTCCGTTCCACAACATTTTCAAAAAATAGCGCCACGGTAAAATCCGAATATCCTCATGTAGCCGGGCAGCGCCTTCGTTACAAACAACAACTGCTCTTGCAGGGCGGTACTCCCGGATAAACGTCTTGAGCGGGCGAAGGTCTGCGTTATCGACTCGGCTCGACCCTTTAACCTCGATAGCCACTTTTCCATGACCTAAGATAAAATCCACTTCCAATCCGGACTTCGTCCGCCAGAAATTCACATCGTAATTGAGCTCACTGTAGGCGCGATGGGCAAGTAGTTCCATCAGAATGAAATGTTCGATGGCCTTTCCGAACTGTTCACCTTTCTCCTGTGGAATCCGGCGGTGGGTGATCGCCCCGGCAACGCCGACATCGAACAAATAAAACTTGCCGGCCCTTATGATCACATTACGGTCCTTCCTCTTCTTGTAGGGTTCGATCATCGTGCCCAGCAGGGTGTCGACAAGGATCTGGTAGTACTCCTTGACGGTCTTCGCATCTACGCCACAGTCCCGGGCTATGTTCGCATAATTTGTCAGTTCTCCGTGAGAGTAGCCCATGGCATCGAAGAACCGAGAGAAGGCCGGGATATTCCGGGTCAATCCCTCATCGAACACTTCCTCTTTGAGATAATCTTGAACATACGCCTGCAGCGACTTACGGTATTCCGTCTGCATGTAGTGCAAGGGTATCATTCCCCGGTTGAGCGCTTTGAGCAAATCAAGGTCAGCCACCTCTGCCGAGACGAGCGGGTGCATCTCGTAACGCCAGGCACGGCCTCCAAGCAGATTCGCCTTTCCCCGTTTCAGTTTCCTTGCGCTGGAGCCGCACAGGATAAACCGTAGGCCCTTGTTTTCGATAAGCCAGTGAATTTCATCGAGCAGTTGAGGTACTTTCTGCACCTCGTCGATAATGACCGGCTCCTTCAACTGCTTCGGGGATACAGCAAGGAGCTGCTCCCGCAGCAAAAAAGGGCGCTTGACGAACTCAAGGAAAAGGTCGGTCTGAAGCAAATCATACCTCAGACTTTCAGGAAAGGCCGCTCTGAGGAAGGTCGTCTTGCCTGTTTTCCTCGGCCCCCACAAGAAGGCAGACTGCCCTTTCGGCAGCTTTAGATTCAGCAGCCGGGTCAGCATTTGAATCATGGAAATTCCTCCCGTTTAGTTTAACTTTTATGGAGTATGCTCCATTAGGGTTAAATCGTCAACAGTTATATTCGAAGGATCACCTTCGAAAGAATGGGTGTGATCCTGCGGGTTCAAGGGATCAAAGATTATAGGATTCGCGTGAAATGCTTTAGAATAATGAAGAAATTAAACGAGGCGCTGATCCTCCATTATGATCTGGAGTAAGATTTGGCGGGTTCTTTTAATATTATCCCGGGGGGGGAGGGCATTTCCTTCCTGAGCCCGTAATGGTCCTGTGATGAAGCAAAATGCAACTGAGCCTTGCGCGGTCAAGAGTGGGCCTTCATTGTTAAACCCCGAGGCTCATTGCGGCCCCGGCTGTAAGGACAACACCCAATACGGTGATGACCAGGGCGCTGGCAACCGGAATATATCGGCCCCACGCGGTCAACCTGGGTACCCGCTGGACAATCCGGCTGCCTTTCACAAAAAGGAGCCCCACCACCGTCAATACGGCTGCAAGCCCGAGGCTGAAGGCCACCACCAGGGCCATGCCAAGGCCTGCCCGGTTCATCGATACGGCGGCGAGAAGCAGAACGAGTGCCGACGGACAGGGCAGAAGTCCGCCTGAAATACCCAGCAAAAGCAGCGACCGCCAGGTGACCGGCGAGCCGTCGGCACCGGGCGGCAAGTGGGAATGGCCGTGATCGTGGCCGTGTGAATGTCCGGTCGGGGACAGATGGTCATGACCGTAACGGTCATGATGGTGGTGATGGTGATCATGGTCTCCATGGCCATTACCATCGTGCGGATGCGGGTGCTCGTGGTCATATCCGTGGACGTGGTCGCTAAGATCATGGCCGTGATCGTGCGAGTGCCCGGTCGGATGCAGATGATCATGCCCGTTATGGTCATGGTCGTGATGATGGTGGCCGTGATATCCAAGGCCGTCATCACCATGTGTATGCGGGTGCTCGTGACCATGCCCGTGCACGTGGTCGCCTGGATTATGCTCGTGATCGTGGTGGTCACGCCGGCGCGCAACGTATTCTGCGATCAGCGGACGGACGCGCTGCCTGAGCATGAAAAGACCCATTCCCACCACAATCAGCCCCGAAGCCGCGGCCAGCCAGGGATAAAGCTGCTCCGGAAGCACATACCGGGAAGCAAACAGGGCAACAAGGCCCAGGGCCAACACTCCGAGGGTATGGGTGAGTGTGACCGTCAGTCCCAGGTAAACGGCGTGCCAGGGGGTGCTGCGGGCTCCGATCAGATAGGCGCCGACGATGGCCTTGCCATGGCCCGGCGTCAGTGCGTGACCCGCGCCCCAGGCCATCGCCGCCAGCAGCGTCCCGGCAATAAAGGCCGCGCCGAGTTCTCCGCTGCGCAGCATCGCCAGCAAATCCTCCTGCCCCGGCATTCGCGCCAGCCGGGCGGATAAAGGCCCCGTGCCGGTAAAGAGCTGTATCAGCAGGACCATCCCGACCAGCGCAAAGCCGGTACCTGCCATCCTTATGAGGGCCTGCCCCATTCGTGATGAAACGACCGGAACCCAGGCCGCGATCAGCGCAACCAGGATCAGACCGGTGAGCGCAACACCGGGAATAAACTGGACCGCCACCTTTGCCGCTGCCATGTCCATGCCACTGCGGTAACCGAGGATTAATCCGGTCAGCAATGCCAGCATTGTCATCGGCATGGTGGTGATCCGACTGAGTCGATGTTTGAACGCAAGCAACCCACCCAGCACCACGAGAAGGATCAGGTTTATGACCTGGAAAAAATCATAAGGCGGCAGAAGGCTCCCGGAAATAGTCCCGGCCAGAAGCGCGGCCGGGAAGGCCAAAAGGGCTGCCCGGGCCGCATGTTTTCCACATTGGCCGGCCATCAGTGCAAGGGCCAGGGTGGGCAGCAGATGCTCCGAGGAGGTCAGCGGGTGCATCATGCCCGCATAGAATTCGCCAACATTGGTGTTCACCAGATGGGCGTATGCCTTTGCGGGTAAACATACGCTGCACGCGGCAAACACGGCGGATGTTAACCGGCTCAATCGTTTCATATTAAACCCTTTCAACCAACTCCCAGCATGATCGTCACGCGCTGAATCGTCCAGTAGGCGCCCAGGGATCCCACCGTGTAGCCCGGTAGCACATTGACCCATCTCGGCCAACGCAGCTCGATTTTCTTGAATGACTGCAACAAAATCAAAATCAACGCCACAAAACCCAGCTGCCCCAGCTCAACCCCCACGTTGAAAAAGAGCAGGGCCGGCGCCAGCTCCGCCCGGGGCATTCCCGTGACAGACAGACCGCTGGCAAAACCAAAGCCGTGCAGAAGCCCGAAGGCAAACGCCACCACCCAGGGGTGGCGAATGGTGAAACTGGTCTCACCCCGCCACACCCGCACGATCTCAGGACCGAGAAACAGGATGCTCAGGGCGATGGCGGCAGTGAGCGGCTGCGTCGGGACATTGGCATATCCCAACGTGGCCAGGGCCAGGGTGATGCTGTGGGCCACCGTAAAGGCGGTAATGGTTTTTAAAAGCATCATGCGGCCTTGCACAATGATCAACAGACCCAGAATGAACAGGAGATGGTCGACTCCCAGTATGATGTGATGAAATCCCACAGCGAGGTACTCGAGAGATGAAACATACCAGGGCCGCTCTCCCCTTAGCACCGCATCGGGTCTGCTGGGCCGCACCACCTGGGTATAGGTGGTGCCGTCCAACCGTGAGACACGGACAAAAACATCGGTAATGGTCCCTTCCAGGCCGGGAAAACGGATCACGCTGCCGTTGATGGACGCGCGCCCAACCGTCACAATCCGGCGATGCAGTGCCGAGTCAGACAGTTGCCGGACCGTCGGTTCCCCGACGGTCTGCCAGTTATCCGGCAGCTGCAGCCGGGCCGGGTGCGGTCTGCCATAGTAGATAGGGGCGCGCCAGATCACTTCGTAGCGGTCTGCGCCCAGCTGCCTGAGTTCAAGCGAGCCGGGCTGGGATTGATGGGCAAATGCTTCGCCCCTCAGCCCGGCGCACAGGGCGAGCAGGACGACAAGCATCCAGGTGACAGGGCGCATCATTGTCCGGACTCCTCTGGTCGAGATGCTGCAATGGCTTCTCCTGATCTACCTTCTGCTGAAGCTGGAGGTTCGACGACGACCTCATAACCTGCGCGCAGCTTCTGATAAGTCGTATCCTTCAGCTCCTGGCGGCGCTGGGCCAGATATTCGCGTTCGACCTGGTCCCGAATCTCTGCCAGCTCCGGCAGGCGGCCTTCCTCGCGTTCGGTGACCTTCACCAGGTGCCCGCCCAGGCCCGAGTAGAGCGGCCCGGTCCATGTCCCCGGGGCCAGTGTGACCAGCTGCCGGGCGAAAGGCTCACCGAACTGGCCTGCGATATCGCTCCGGGTCGCCATCCGATATTCGCCCTGCATTAGGGTCGAATCACCGACCGATTCAGGCGCTGCGCCCCGTTTCAAGCGGGCCAGCATGTGCGTCGCATCGGCTTCCATATTTTGACGCTTGGTGGGATTGAGATAGACCTGGCGGAAGGAAGCCCGCGCTTCCATCTGGAACTTGTCCGGGTGCTCTTGCAGGTAGGCGGTCAGCACATCGTCGCCGGGCTCTGCCACGGTACTCAGGTCCTCGAGCAGGAACTCCAGCTTCAGGCGCATCCGCTGCCGGATGGTCGGGTCATTCCGATCGAGGCCCATGTCCACGGCCTCGCGGTAGTATATCTCGTCACGCACGTGGCTCTCGATCAATCCGGCCAGCTCCTCTTTGGTGGGCGGCCGCATCCAGGTGCGGGTAAACTTAGCCTCCATCTCCTTGACCTGGCCGGACGTAACGACGATCCGATCCGGTTGGTCGCCCGCCGGTCCACTGGTGACGTTGAACAGGAGGAAGAGTCCGGCACCGATCAGCAGAAAATGCACCAGCGGTTCCCGAACTAGACTTATGAGCCTTTTCATCAGTGTACTCTTCATTTGTCTATACTGATCTGTTTATCGTTATGGGGTCAGGGGAAAACTGAAACGGCCAACGCTCAACTTCCAAGATGGATGCCGCTCACTCCACTATTTTGATTTTCACCGTTTTTACTTCGTGGCGTTTCTCCAGTCATTCAGCAAGTACGCTGAATGACTGGAAGGGTTATGTTAAGCGCGCACCAGTTATTTTCTACTTGCCATACGGCCTGCCCTGTGTGGGCACGCTGGCCACTTCAGCGCTTGCGGTCAGCAAGGCGTTTCAGTTAAGCGTATGCTCGGAAATCTTCATGAGCGCGTCACCCACGCTGAAGCGCGGATCCTCGGTCTCGTCGAGCTTGTCGGTCGTTCGGGTGGTTCTTCCCGAACTGGCCGGAACCGTAGCCGTGGGGCTTTAGAAGCTGCGCCAGCGTCGGATCCTCGTCGCTGATGCCCTGCTTGGCGCCGGGCATGCCGACCTTGGTCAGGCCGACGCGAAAGGGGCTCTGGCCGGTGGTGAAGGCCGAACGGCCCGGGGTACAGCCCTGATCCCCGTAGTAGTCGGTGAACATGGCGCCTTCTTGGGCCAGCTGATCAATGTTCGGGATCCTGTACCCCATCAACCCATGGCTGTAGGCGCTGATGTTCGTGATGCCGACATCGTCGCCCATGATAACGAGAATATTGGGTTTCTCTGCCGCATCGGCTACGCCGGCGTAAAAACATACCGTGAATAGTAGCGCAAAAGCAACTCTTGTCATCATGGTCTTCATTGGAAACCTCCTTACTCTGAATTTCTTTATTTAAGCTATCAATTTTCAGGGCGTATACCAGATCGGGCTGGTGTAGGCGCGCTCGGTGATGGTCATCCTTGTGCCGGGAAGCGGTTTCACGCCCAAGCGTTTTGCGTCATACGCCGTCCAGCGCGGGGTCGGGATCTCGATCACCCGGGCATAGTAGAAGGCGCTTTCCTTGGCATCGAAGTCCGGGTCCTTCCAGACGGTGATCAACTCGGGCGCGCCGATGGTATTGGTCCAGGTGGCGTTCTCGACATCGACGGTGCTGCCGACGGACGGGAGCTTGCCCTTGGCGTCGGGTTTCCGGTCGCCGCCCCAGACCACGTCGTACACCTTTTCGTGCAGTTCGCCCTTGGCATCCATCCAGCCCTTGACGACCTGGATGCGATCAAGATTGGCGCCGATGGGGTCCTTTAGGGCCGCCACCAGAAAGGTGGGCGTTTTGCCCTCCGGCGCTTTGCTGAAATCGCCGCCCATGGGGACACCCTTGCTATATCCGACGACCGCCGGGTTGCGCGTGTTGGCATCCGCCTTGTCGAAATCCCAGCCGCCGAAGAAAC
>JARFQM010000220.1 GCA_029287755.1 Desulfofustis sp.
GTCAGGATATTTCTCGAGCATATATTGCAGAACCACCTTGGTCATCCGGCTGAAGACAATGTTTTCCTCCCTGGTCAGCTGGTCCCGCCGGACCGGGCGACCCATCGGGTCGAGCACCCGCTGCGAGGTGTCGTAAATGATCGAGGCATCAAACAGGTTCGAGTGCCCGATCGCCTTGCGATAGAGCAGAAAGCCCAGGGAGTTGCGCAGCAGGCCGTTCTCCCTGGCCAGGTGCCTGAGATTGCAGGGGCTGTTATAAAACTCGGTGGGAGCGACTCGTTCGGGAATGTCGAGGGGAAGCTTGCGATGCTCGGTGATTACTTCACGCGGAGCGGGTGTCGTTGCAGTCATCTGAAAGACTCCGATTAAAGGTAATTACCACAGAACTGAATGAAAACCACCAGCCGGTGGCCATCTTTCCCGCGGGGGATTCTTCTCTCCTCCTGATCATAGCATACCGGATAAGACCATCGCCAATGTTAATCGGCCGCTCTTGGGGCACCAGCCAATTTACTGCAATCATTTCCGATTTATAAACATTTATGCTATAGTCCCTGAACAGAGCGGCCACTACACCGCCTGAAGGCACAGGGCTGTTGCAACCACTCGACCAGGAATAACGACCCTCACCGACATGAAATTTCTCTTTACCCAGCTTCTCTATTTCTTCCAGCATAAGACCGCCCGCCGCAACCTCGCCACCCTCTGGAAGTTTTTCGCCTTCCTCTTCCTGATCATCTGTGTCTACTCGGTCTGCTTCCACCTGCTGATGATGTACGAAGATCGCTATTACAGCTGGATCACCGGGTTTTACTGGACGATGACGGTGATGTCGACACTGGGCTTCGGGGACATCACCTTCCACTCCGATATTGGTCTGCTGTTCACCATGATCGTGTTGATCTCCGGCGTGCTGTTTCTGCTCATCATCCTGCCTTTCACCTTTATTCAGTTCTTCTACGCTCCCTGGCTGGAAGCGCAGGAAAGTGCGCGTTCGCCGAGAAAGCTGCCCGAGTCGGTTCGGGACCATGTGATCATCACCTGTGTTGATCCGGTCACTACCAGACTCATCGAATATCTGAACCGCCAGAATATTCAATACTACATTTTAACCGACAGTTCCCAGGAAGCCAGCGCCCTGCTCGACCAGGGATACAAGGTGGTCGTCGGTGAACCGGACCGGCCAGAGACCTACCGTCGAGTCCAGGTTGACAAGGCCGCCCTGGTGGTGGTCACCAACGACGATCTGATCTCCACCAACATCTCCTTTACCATCAGGCAGGTAAGCCAGGATGTGCCCATCGTCACCAACGCCAACCACGAACATTCCATCGACATTCTCGAGTACTCCGGCAATATCAGCGTTTATGAATTCATGAAGATGCTAGGCGAATCTCTCAGCAGAAGAGCGTATGGGGTCGGTTCGGGGGCCGCCGTTATAGGCCGTTTCGATGACCTGCTGATTTCCGAATTGCCGGTGCGCTATACCGCCATCGAAGGCATGACATTGGCTGAATCCGGCATCAGGCAGTCCACCGGAGTGACGGTAATCGGCATCATGGACGAGGGCAGATTCGGGGCCCCCAACCCGCGGTCGGTCATCGAGCCGCATGCAATCCTGATGCTGGCCGGCTCCACCAGTCAGCTGAAGGCCTTCGAAGAAGCATATCCGGTCACTTATACCCAGGATCCGGACAAGCCCCAGGTGCTGATTTTGGGAGGAGGCCGGGTCGGTCAGGTTGCGGCCCAGACCCTGGCCGAACACGGCATTAGTTATCGGGTCGTGGAAAAGCGCGCGGTCCGTGCGGACGGTCCGCACAACGAGTTCACCATCCTGGGCGACGCGGCTGACATCAACACCCTCAAGGCGGCCGGCATCGAATCTGCCAAATCGGTCATCGTCACCACCCACAGTGACGACATGAACATTTACCTGACATTCTATTGCCGACAGCTGCGCGCAGATATACAGATTATCAGCCGCTCCATTCTGGAGCGCAACGTTTCCAAGCTGCACATGGCCGGCGCCGATCTGGTGATGTCGTATTCTTCCCTCGGAGCGGGGGTGATTTTCCAGCTTCTGCGGCCGAATGAGGTGTCGCTTTTCACCGAGGGGCTGATTGTCATGAACAAAAAGGCCGGCACCGATCTGGCCGGCAAAACCATCATGGAATCGGGCATTCGCGAAAAAACCGGCTTTTCAATTATCGCCATAAGAAGAGAGGACCGATTGAATGTCAGCCCCCCGCCGCAAACTGAAATCAATGAACAGGACGAACTCATCGTCATCGGCACCGCCGAAAACGAAAAACTGTTCACCGAACTTTAACCGCCCCTTTAAGCCTTCCGCTCCAGGAAGGAAAACTCCTGCTTGTCGATCTCTTTTCAGGTCTTACCGTCTCCTGGATGGTGACTGTAAATTTTCAACCCCAGGCCCAATGATGCGATGGAGGATAAATTATGACTCATGCAGGTCTCTGGGTCCCCGACAAACATCTCAACACCAACCTGACCGGACTGACCACCTCGGCAACGATTGCCATCCAGCAGCTCTGCCGCGACCTTGCCGGTGAGGGCCGGCAGATATTCAGGCTCGGACTGGGACAGTCGCCCTTTCCGGTGCCCGCCCCCGTGGTCAAGGCCCTGCAGGACAACGCTCACCAGAAAGATTATCTGCCGGTAAAGGGATTGCCGGAGCTGCGGCAGATCCTTACCGAGCATCACCAGCGGATGTTCGGTATCGACTGCTCCACCGAGGATGTCATCGTCGGGCCGGGTTCAAAGGAGTTGATGTTCATTCTCCAGCTCGTCTACGACGGGGAGATCATTATCCCCATGCCGGCCTGGGTTTCCTATCTCCCCCAGGCCAGAATCGTGGGGCGTCCGGTGAACTCGATCATGACCACCTATGAAAGCGGCTGGAAAATCACGCCCGCGCAGCTTGACGCCATCTGCCGCCTCGATCCGACCCGGGCCCGTCTGCTGATTCTCAATTACCCTTCCAATCCGACTGGACAAACTTACTCCAGGGACGAGCTTGAGGCCTTAAGTGAAGTCTGCAGGAAATACAAGCTGCTGGTTCTGAGCGACGAAATCTATGCCAAAACCACCTATGACAGCTCGCATGAGTCGCTGGTCACCATTTACCCCGAGGGTACCATATTCAGCGGCGGCCTGAGCAAATGGTGCGGCGCCGGCGGCTGGCGCCTGGGCCTTTTCGTCGTGCCGTCCAGCGCCACCTGGCTCAGCGATGCCATGGCCACCGTGGCCAGCGAGACCTACACCTCGACCAGCGCCCCGATTCAGTATGCGGCCATGAGTGCTTTCACTCCCAATCCGCTGATCGACATATACGTGGAGCAATGCCGATCAATTCTTGCCCGACTTTCCGAGACCGTGATGGAAATGCTCAATGTCCTGGAAATAAAGGTGCACAAGCCCCGTGGCGGTTTCTATGTGTTCCCCGATTTTGAACCCTATCGTGAGCGTTTACGTCGTTCTAACATATCGACCTGCAGGGAGCTCTGTCAGCGTCTGCTGGCCGACACCGGGGTTGCCGTCCTGCCCGGCAGCGATTTCGGCAGACCCACAGAAGACCTCACGGTCCGCATCGCCTTTGTCGACTTTGACGGATCCGCAGCGCTGGCCCACTATCCCGATGACAGCATCGTCGACCGGGCCTTCGTCGGAGAGCATTGCAGCAAAACCATAGAGGCGGTGCGCCGGGTCGTCGACTGGATCTGCAGTTTCTGATCTTAAAAAACGATGCGAGTATCCCCGCGTCCATTGACATGCGTATCCATGGTCACTACTCTGAGTGCTGAGTAAATGGTAAGTAACTGTAAACATAAAGAAGGAGGAACCCCGAATGGCAAGAAAAACCGTTTCCGTCAGTATGGTGCAACCGAAAAAAGCATCCGAAGAAGCCTATTTTGCAGAGCGTGAAAAAAAACTCATTGAAAAGCTGCGACAAGACTCGGCCAAAGAGTCGGATCAACAATACCGCGACGAGCACAAATATCATTGTTTCCGCTGCGGAACCGCGAGCCTCGCAGAAGTTGACGAGGGCACAGTCAAAATAGATATCTGCGTCAACAAAGACTGCGGGGCGGTGCACCTGGACCCGGGTGAGCTAAAGGAAATCCTGGAAAATCAGCAGTCGATCAAATCGACCAGAAACGCATTTTTGTCGTTGTT
>JARFQM010000226.1 GCA_029287755.1 Desulfofustis sp.
AGTTGCCGAAGGCCCCGATTCAGAGCGCGTCATGCTCAACATGGCCCGCAAGGGATATGATGTGATTTTTGCCACCAGCTTCGGCTATATGGATCCGATGCTCAAGGTTGCCAAACAGTTTCCCGAGACCACCTTCATGCATTGTTCAGGGTTCAAGATGGCGGACAACATGGGCAACTACTTCGGTCGTATGTACCAGGCCCGCTATCTCTCCGGTATGGTCGCCGGGGCCATGACCAAATCGAACATTATCGGTTATGCAGCGGCCTTTCCGATCCCCGAGGTGATCAGGGGAATCAACGCCTTTACCCTCGGCGCCCAGTCCATGAATCCTGAGGCTACAGTCCGGGTGGTGTGGACCAAGACCTGGTACGATCCGGCCACCGAGAAGGAAGCAGCCAAGTCTCTGCTCGACGTTGGTGCCGATGTGATTGCCCAGCATCAGGATTCTCCCGCTCCGCAGGAAGCCGCCCAGGAAAAAGGCGTCTACTCCATCGGCTATAATTCCGACATGAGCCAGTCTGCCCCGAAAGCGCACCTCACCGCACCGATCTGGAACTGGGGTCCTTTCTATGTCGAGACCGTCAAACAGGTTAAGGAGGGAACTTGGAAGGCCGCATCAACCTGGCCGGGACTGAAGGAAGGCATCGTCGATCTGGCGCCGATGAGCGACATGGTGCCCCAAGAGGTGCAGGACAAGGTAATGGCTAAGAAAGAGGCCATCAAAGGCGGCGAGAAAGTCTTCGTGGGGCCGATTAAGGACCAGGAAGGAGCTGAGAAGGTTGCTGCCGGCGCGGCCATGAGCGACGAAGAACTGCTCGGCATGACCTGGTTCATCCAGGGAGTTATCGGTACCACCGAATAGTTCGACGGCGAATTTCGACGGCAGAGTCATTTCTGTGCCGTCCATGAAACCGGGTGCGCCATCGCTCTGAGATGCGATCAGGTCGCCAGACAAGTGAGGTGCGCCGGTGAGCAATTTTATGCCTCTTCTACGGGTCGTTAAAAGACAGGAGCCCCTTGGCTGGGGCTCCTGTCTTGTTTTAATTGCAGCAATCTGCTTATCCCTGCTGCTCAGCGGGATAATTCTCTTTATCGGCGGCACCTCACCGATTGAGGGTCTCGTGGTGCTGTTCAAAGGAGCCTTTGGTAATCGCTATGCCCTCGAGGATGCGATCATCAAGGCCACGCCGATTTTTCTCTGCTCCCTCGGCGTCGCCCTGGCCTTCAAGCTGCAGGTCTGGAATATCGGCGCCGAAGGCCAGTTCGCCCTCGGCGCCGTCGGCGCCACCTGGGTGGCTTTGACGCTGCCCGAGGCGCCGTCCTACATCGTCCTTCCCCTGATGGTCGTCATGGCCGTGGCGGCCGGAGGTCTGTGGGGGTTTATTCCGGCCTTTCTCAGACAGAAACTGAAGACCAACGAGATCATCGTCACTCTGATGATGAACTATATCGCCATCCTGATTCTCGACTATCTTGTCTATGGCATCTGGAAGGACCCGGCCAGCTATGGTTTCCCGATGACGGCCGAGTTTTCCGAAGCGGCCATAGTCGGTAAGATAGGTTCCACGAATTACAGCTGGGGCCTGGCCCACTGCCTGGTATTGGGACTCATCTTCTGGGTATTTCTGAAGTGCAGCAGGCTGGGCTACGAGATCAAAGCCAGCGGCGACAACGTCAGGGCAGCGAAATATGCGGGTATTCCTTACGACCGGCTGGTTATGCTGGTCATGGTGTTGAGCGGCGCGCTGGCTGCCTGGGCAGGATTTCTCGAGGCCTCCTCAACCATCAATAGACTGCAGCCGAGCATCATGGCCGGCTATGGCTATACCGCCATTGTCGTTGCCTGGCTGGCCCGGTTGAACCCATTCTATATCGGGGTCGCTTCTTTTCTGCTGGCCGCTCTGCGGGTCGGCGTGGAAGGCTTGCAGCTCGACCTGCAGGTTCCCGCCGCCTTTGGCGGCATTATCGAGGGGCTGATACTGTTAACCGTCCTTGCCGGCGGACTGTTCACTTCCTATCGCATCGTGGTGGCCAGGAAAGCCCATGAACATTGAGATCCTGATACCGCTTCTGGCGGCCGCGGTGCAATCCGGTACGCCTATACTCTATGCGACCCTCGGTGAGATTTTCACCGAGCGCTCCGGCATTCTCAACCTCGGGGTTGAAGGAACCATGATCATCGGCGCCTTAACCGGCTTTCTGGCGGCCAAGGCCACCGGCAATCCCTATATCGCCTTTGTTGCGGCCGGTCTGGCTGGCACCTGTGCGGCCTCAATTCATGGCCTCGTCTGCCTTGTATTCCAGGGCAATCAGGTGGTTTCAGGGCTGGCCCTGACCATCCTGGGGGTGGGCGTGGCCAATTACCTGGGCACCCCTTATGTGGGGTTGACCGCACCCGGCTTCGATCCACTGCCGATCCCTCTGCTTTCGGAACTTCCGATAGTGGGGGCGATTTTTTTCAGTCAGGATCTGCTGGTCTATCTGACCTACATCATTCCCGTGCTGATGTGGATCTTTCTCTACAATACCAGGTTCGGGCTAAGTCTGCGGGCCGCAGGTGAATATCCGGCGGCGGCGACGGCGGCCGGACTCAAGGTGGTGGGCTATCGCTGGCTTGGCGTCCTGGGCGGCGGCTTTTTCATGGGGTTGGGCGGCGCCTACCTGTCGCTCGCCTATACCCATTTGTGGACCAACAACCTCACCGCCGGACGCGGCTGGATTGCCGTTGCCCTGGTCATCTTCGCCTTCTGGCGACCGGGCCGGGCCGTGTTCGGGGCCTACCTGTTCGGCGGCATCATGGCCCTGCAGCTCCGCCTGCAGGCCTCGGGTACCCAGATACCGTCCTCCCTGCTGCTGATGCTCCCCTATGCACTGACCGTGGCGGTTCTGGTCCTTTCTTCCTGGTGGCGCGGAAAAACCGATGAACCCGGGGCCCTGGGAACCAATATTTTACCTGCTGATTAATACAATGAGTGTGACCTATTACCCACTAAACGAGGAAGTACAATGAGCAGCAAAGACTATAGACGCACCTATCCCATTTCCTGGGAGCAGCTCCATCGAGACTCGAAGGCTCTGTCCTGGCGCTTGCTCGACCTGAGCTATTTCAAGGGAATCATTGCCATCACCCGCGGTGGGCTGGTTCCGGCGGCGGTAATTGCCAGGGAACTGGATATCCGCCTGGTCGAAACGGTCTGTGTGTCCAGTTATGACTGGCAGGACACACAGGGCGAAGTCGAAATTCTGAAAAAATTTGCAGGGGACGGCGAAGGGTGGCTGCTGATCGATGATCTGGTCGACACCGGTCGTACCGCAACGGTAGTCAAAGAGATGGCGCCCAAGGCCCATTTTGCCACCATCTATGCCAAACCCGCCGGGCGTCCTCTGGTCGACACCTATGTCACCGAGGTAAGCCAGGATACCTGGATCCTCTTTCCGTGGGACGCCGAGTCTCAATTTGTGCAGCCGATAGCCGGACAACAGAAATAATTTCCAACCCAGATGAGCACCGCACCCGTAATTAGGCTGCAGAAGATATCCAAATCGTTTGGCGAAGTGCGGGCCAATCATGATATCAGCCTCGACATCCATGCAGGGCGCATACTCGCCCTGCTGGGTGAGAACGGGGCCGGCAAATCGACGCTGATGTCGCTGCTGGCCGGTCAGTCGCAGCCGGACAGCGGGACCATCTATTTTCACGGTACACCGGTTTCTTTTTCTTCGACAGAGAAGGCCATTGAAGCCGGTATCGGCATGGTCTACCAGCACTTCAAGCTGGTCGAGGCGATGACGGTGGCCGAAAATATTTTTCTGGGCCGCTCGGACAGGGTCTGGCTCCGGCGCAAGGGGCTGAACCGCAGCGTTGCCGAGATCGCCGACCAGTATTCCATGCAGGTTGACGCCGATACGCAGGTCGCCAATCTGTCGATGGGTGAAAAGCAGCAGGTCGAAATCCTGAAACTGCTGTTCAGACAATCGAACATACTCATTTTCGACGAGCCCACCGCCGTGCTGACCCCGCATGAAGCACACAACCTGTTTGAGACCATGCGGCAGATGAAGGCCGACGGCAAAGCCATCGTCTTCATCAGCCACAAGCTGGAAGAAGTCATGTCGATCGCCGACGATATCGCTATTCTCAAAAGGGGAGAAATCGTCGGCGTAATGGAAGCCGCCAGCGTGTCTTCAACAAGAGAACTGGCCGAGATGATGGTCGGTCGGGAGGTCCTGCTGGAAGTGGATCACCAGCCCATGGAAACACGCCAGCAGGTGCTGAAGGTTTCGGGTCTGAAGAAAGACGGACTGCAGGATATCAGCTTCGAGATCCGTCAGGGTGAGATAGTCGGCATCGTCGGCGTTGCAGGCAACGGGCAGAAACCGCTGGTAGAATCGATCTGCGGGTTGCAGAAGGTGGAGGCGGGGGTGATCACCCTGCTGGGCCGGGACAGCCGGGATTTCTTCGCCACACGCTCGTGGGACAAGGCGCTCAGCTATATCCCTGAAGACCGTCAGGGACTTGCGACCTGCCAGGGGCTCGACCTGCTCGATAATTTTCTGCTCACCACCCGGCAGGGGTTTCAATCCGGGCCGTGGCTGCCGAAAAACGAAGCCCGCAAGAAGCTGGATTATCTGATTGAGGAGTTCGATATCAGGCCGCCCAATCCTGCCCTGCTCGCCTGGCAGCTTTCCGGCGGCAACCTGCAGAAGATGGTGCTGTCGCGAGAATTTTACCGCAAGCCGCGGCTCATAGTTGCCGAACAGCCCACCCAGGGGCTCGATATCGCTGCAGCCGAGGATGTCTGGAACGTGCTGCTCACGGCCCGTGAGCAGGCGGGCATCTTGCTCATCACCGGAGATCTGTCCGAGGCTCTGGAATTGTCCGACCGGATCGGGGTGATGTATGACGGCCAGCTGGTGAGCCTGTTCAGCCGCACTGACGAAGAAATGATAGAGGCTATTCCGCAGATGATGGCCGGACTGGCCTGAACCATATAATCGGTAGTGAGTTAATGGAAGAATTTAAAGACATGAACAGAGCCGGTCCGTTGAGCAGGATTTTGCTTCCCGTCGATGATGTGGAGGCCTTCAGAAGAGCTGCCCGATTCATCGGGACCCTCCTGAGAGCAGTGGATCTGACACCGCAGCGGGCAGACCTTCTCCATGTGGTGACGGGCACCTTTCTGGGCGATTTGATGAAAGGGCTTGATCTTGTCTCAGGTGAGACGCCGACCGCAGACGAGATGAATGAGCTGCGGCGCCACCATCTGGCAACCACTGTCAGGCCGCTGGTCGAGACCTGTGGTGAGCTGCTGCGTGTGGAATTGGGCCGAGAACCTTCGCGAACTATTGTCAAGGATGGGAATCCAGCCAGAATAATCAGCTCATTCTGGGAAGAAAACGACTATTCGAGCCTGGTAATCAGCCGACGCAATATGGATGAAGAGTCAGATAGCCTGGTCGGCAGCATTGCCGGCGGTGTTCTGCATCGTTCCACCCTGGGTACCATCTATCTGGTCGGCGATCGTTCCACGGCCGAGGCCGGTACCCTGCTTTCACGCTGCCTGATTGGTGTGGACGAATCCCCGGCCAGCTTGAACAGTGTGGCGGAGGCGGGGGTGTTGCTCGCCAGGGCGGACGACCAGGTTGACCAGATCTACCTGGTTCATGTCCTTGATCAGTCCTGCTATTACGATGAAGACGGAGAAAACTGCATGGATGCGAGCCTGACAGGCCAAAGGGCTCTGGAGGCCTCGGGCAATCTGCTGGTCGATCTCGGTGTCAATCGTCAGAAGATAAAGACGGTAATCCATTTCGGCAAACCGGGCGCCATTCTTGCCGAGGAGGTGCGGAGCTGTGATGCGACCCTGGTCTTTCTCGGCCGCCGCGACCGCTCACGTATGGCCCAGGTTTTCCCCGGTTCGGTCTGCACCGAAATCATCCAGAACTGCCGGGATCGGACCCTGGTTCTGAGCAGTTAACAAAACTCCCCAAAACTGCTATTATGCAACCAGGTGATCGCGGCCTGTGCTCTGAGCCGCGGTTTGCAAGGTGATGTGCGATCAGAGGGTCAATTCGGTGGTGCATGGATAAGCATCTGAGTTTGGTCAAACCGTCGACACGCAGATTCTTTAAAGAGTCGCAAAAACTGGGAAGGTACCGTTGTATTGACTGGCTGCATGGCTATGTGTACGGCCGCTGGGCCTATTTTTACATCGGCATAGGCACCGGCGAGCACCCACTGGTGAAGCGGTTCAAACCGGCGGCACGGGCCATTTTCCGGTTGTTCAGACTGCTCACCGGGACTGGCAAGAAAGGTGATTCTGCCGCCGGGGTGAGCTTTGCCGATACCTATCACGGCAAGGTGGTGCCCCTGGAAAATGCGAGAAAACTGGTGACGCTGGATAAACCCATCGAACTGCCCGACCTTGAGAAAGTAATTCCGTACAAGCGGGCCCGTGATCTCATTCTCCATAATCCGGATCATATCGTTGCCCTTGACTGCCCCTGCCGGTCGGTGAGAGAGCACCCCTGCCTCCCTCTGGACGTCTGTCTTATCATCGGCGAGCCGTTCGCCTCCTTTATCCTCGAACATCACGGCCCCCGCAGGGCCCGAGCCATAAGCCAGCATGAGGCGCTGCAGACTCTCGAAGAGGAAAACCGCAGAGGCCATGTAGCCCACGCCTTTTTCAAGGATGCCATGCTCGATCGTTTTTATGCCATCTGCAACTGCTGCAGCTGCTGCTGCGGCGCCATGCAGGCGCAGAGAAACGGGACGCCCATGCTGGCTTCGTCCGGCTTCGTCTGCAGACTCGATGAGCAGCAATGTGTCAGGTGCGGTGACTGTGTGTCGATGTGCCAGTTCTCGGCCATCGATATGAACAGCCAGCAGCGGATCGATGAGCAGGCCTGTATGGGCTGTGGGGTCTGCGTCAATGTGTGTCCCCAGCAAGCCTTGTCCCTGGTCCGTGATCCCGCCAGAGGGGAACCCCTGGAAATACATAGATTGATGGAGGAGTATGGCGACCGGGCCATGGCTGAGCACAGTGCTCAATAAAAGGGGTATCCCAGTTCCAGCAATAGTGATGGGCGGTCGGGGGAAGGCCTGGAAAGTCCTTTTTGTACTGATGCTTTCCTGTCTCTGTGCAGGGACTCCGGCGTTTGCCGAGAAAATATCCTTGCGCTGGGCGATTCTCGCCGATTCCACCGAGGGCATGAGAGCACTCGATTTCAGCGGCTCACCGATTGTCTTTTCCGGAACCGCGCTGCAGCTTTATATCGAGCATCTGAATAACTGCCACGTATATTTATTCCTGCTTGATTCGAGCAACAGGTTGACCCCGATCTATCCTCCCCAGAAGGGCTACTATGATTATGGCTTTCCCAGGGGTCCGAAACTCGTACCGCCTGGTGATCAGAGCTTCACTTTTGTGCCCCCGGCCGGGACGGAAACCATGTTTCTGCTGGCTTCGGCCGAACGTCTGTTTCAACTGGAAGAATTGACCGAGATCTTTACCCAGAACCCTGATCAGGCGGGGCAGCAGAAGCTTGTGCTCCAGGAGATTGACGACATGCTCGGGGGGGAGGAAGACCAGTCCCGGGCAGCGGAAAAGCTGGAAAAGGTAGTGGTGAAATACAGCGGGGCGGACGGCATCAAAGAGAGAAAATTCCAGGCTGTCAAGGTGAGAAGCTCCGATTTTTATGGCAGGAAACTGTTGATCGATCACCGTTGAGGCACCGTGGTGGGGACACAATACCTATCGTGTCCCTATATGATTAGTGCTTTGCAAATAAAGGACATGAGAGAAAGGGGACACGATAGGTATTGTGTCCCCTTAACCAGGCGATGAAATTTCTCACCACTCCAAGAATTGACCGCTGCATCGGCTGTCACTCCTGTTCACTGGCCTGCGCCCGGTTGATTCATCAGCAGATTTCCTGGTCCAGTTCCGGAATCCGCATCCATTCGGCCGGTGGATTATCCACCGGTTTTGTGGCCCTTGTCTGTCTCGCCTGCGACCCGGCTCCCTGTGTTGACGCCTGTCCCACCGGCGCCTTCAGCCAGCGCCAGGGAGGCGGTGTGGTGGTGCGCAAGAAACACTGTATCAGATGCGGGGAATGCGTTGCGGCCTGTCCCGTTGATGCGGTAAGTCAGGATGTCCATGGAGAGGTGTATGTCTGTCTGCACTGCGGCCGCTGTGTCGAGTTCTGCCCCCACAATTGCCTGGAGTTCGGGGAGCTGGACCAGCTGAGGAGGAGCCTGCACGATGACTGATTGCTTCACTGTCCTGGTTGTCGATCTCGACTCCGGGAAGAGCAAGGTCGAACTCGTTGATGAGCGGGCCAGTGTAGCCGGCGGCAGCGGTCTTGCTGCCCTTCTCTACAGCCGCTTTGGCCAGGCTGAGCTGAGCTGGGATCATCCAGCGCAACCCTTCATTTTGGCGGTGGGGCCGCTGACCGGATATTTTCCGTTGATGAGCAAGACGGTAAGCGCCTTCCGCTCGCCCTATCACGATCAATACACCGAAAGCCACGGTGGCGGACGATCGGCTCTTTCCCTCTTCTTTGCAGGTTACGACGCCCTCGTCGTCACTGGCCGTGCCAGTGAGTTAAGCTGCCTGTCATTCGGCAGCCGGCATCTGCAGATAAAAGAAGTCGGTTTCATGAAGGGCTATGGCGTGGCGATGACCGGCAAGCTGATACGGCGCATGTTCCCGAAGTCGTCGGGACATCGTTCCATACTGCGTATCGGACCTGCGGGTGAGATAGGATCGGCCATGGCCTGCGTGAACATCGACTCCTACCGTCATTTCGGGCGCCTTGGCGGCGGTGCCGTGATGGGCGCCAAAAATCTCAAGGGGATCGTCATCAACGGCGATTCAAGCCGCCGCCTTCCGGCAGGCCCCGCGTACCGCAAGGTTTACAAAAAGGTCTATGAGCAGGTCACTTCCACCGATATGATGCGCAAGTATTATCACCTGGGTACGGCCGTCAATCTACAGGGACTGAACGACATCGAGGCACTCCCCTGGCGCAATCTTCAGAAAACCAGCGATCCCGGCGTAGCCCGGATAAGCGGCGATGTGTTCGCGGATCAGACATTGCTGCGCAACGCGGCCTGTTCCGGCTGCCCGGTGGGCTGCATTCACCTGGGATTTTTCCGCGACAAGTTCAAGGAGGATGCCCGCTACCTCTACCACCAGGTTCCCTACGACTACGAACCCATCTTTGCTGCGGGCACCATGCTCGGAGTGACCGATTGTTTCGATGTGCTGCGCATCCTCGAGGACTGTGAGCGGATGGGGCTCGATGCGATGTCGGCCGGGGTGGCGCTGGCCTGGGCCACCGAAGCAGTCGAAAAAGGGCTCCTGTCCGAAAAAGAAACGATTGTCGCCCTGAAATTTGGCGATGCCCCTGCCTACCAGGAGGCTGTCGGGTATCTTGGCACCGGCTACAACGATTTCTACCGTCTGCTGTCCGGCGGCACTCTCAAAGCTGCGGCTGTATTCGGCGGCGCCGAGTTTGCTTGTGTGCTCGGTCAGGAGATGGCCGGCTATGCGACGGGCCCTCTTTATTTTGCCGCCCAGTCACTGGGGTTCAGGCATTCGCACCTGGATACCGGAGCCTATTCCTACGAGCAGAAGCATCAACAGAAGGACGTGGCCAAAGCGGTCGATTTTCTGATAGATGACGAACCCGGCAGAGTTCTTCTTACCTCGATGGTCGCCTGTCTCTTCGCCCGCTCGGTCTATAGCACAGAGACGTTGGCCGAATGTTTATCGGTCACCGGCTTCGAGACGCTCGCGGCCTCGCTCCCGGAAACCTCAGAGCGGATCAGGCGACTGCGCTGGCAGGTCCGCATCGCTACCGGATTCAAGCCTGAGGACGTTGAAATTCCCAAAAGATTCTATTCGGTTGCCACCGTTCACGGTGCCGTTGACGGCCCCTACCTCGAGCAGCTCAAGGCTGAGTACGGCCGTAGAATCATGGTCCTTGGGCGGCCAGATTCTGAATCACATAGCCTAGCGTCAGCCCACTGATGATAAGGGCGAGTGAGAGAAATACTTTATCCATGCCGGAGCGCTATGGTGGGGAAAAGACCGATAACACTCAGGTGGCGGAGTCGTTTTCCTCTTTCATGAGTTTATAGTTGACGCTGTCTATCATGGCCTGCCAGCTGGCTTCAATGATGTTGATCGATACCCCAACGGTTCGCCATTGACACTTGCCGTCGGTACTCTCGATCAGCACTCTGACTTTGGCCTCGGTGCCGTATTCGCCGGACAGGACCCTCACTTTATAGTCGGTGAGCTCCATTTCCTCGAGAATAGGATAAAACCGGGTGAGGGCTTTGCGCAGAGCACGGTCCAGGGCGTTTACCGGTCCATCGCCCATGGAGGCAGTGTGCACCTCGGACCCTCCCACATACAGCCTGATAGTGGCTTCGGTCAGCGGCGGCCTGTCCATCCGGTACTTGTTGTTCATCACCCGAAAGCCGTCGACCCTGAAAAACTTGCGCTGGATACCCAGAGCATTGCGCATCAGAAGCTCGAAACTGGCTTCGGCGGCCTCGTACTGGTAACCGAGGTTTTCTTTTTCTTTCAAATCACTCATTATCGAAGCCAGCAGCGGGTCATCGGGCCGCAGCTTGATGCCCCATTTTTCGGCCTTGTGGAGGATGTTGGAGCGGCCGGACTGGTCCGAGATGAGGATGCGTCGATGATTACCGACCTTTTCCGGCTCGATGTGCTCGTAGGTCAGGGGATTTCGCTTGACGGCGCTGACGTGGATTCCACCCTTGTGGGCGAAGGCGGAATCGCCCACATAGGGCTGATAACGGTTGTGCCGCAGATTGGCCATCTCGTTGACCAGACGCGAAGTGGGATAGAGGTTTTCGATATGGTCCTTGGCCTGGCACTCAAGCCCCATCTTGAAGATCATGGCGGGCAGGATCGAAGTCAGATTGGCGTTGCCGCAGCGCTCCCCGAACCCGTTGATGGTGCCCTGGACGTGGTCGATGCCGTGCCCGAGGCCGATCAAGGCGTTGGCCACCCCGGTCTCCGAATCGTTGTGGGTGTGAATGCCGAGCTTGATCGTAGTTTTCGATTCTAGATATCTCTGCCTGACGGCATCAAGTATTGCCGGCAGTTCGTGGGGCAGCGTACCTCCGTTGGTATCGCAGAGCACCAGGGTTTCAGCTCCGCCCTTGACCGCCTGGTCCAGGGTCGCCAGGGCATATTCCCGATTGTTTTTGTAGCCGTCGAAAAAGTGTTCGGCGTCATAGATCACCTCATCGACGCGGCTTTTCAGATAGTGCAGGGTGTCTTCAATGATTTCGAGGTTCTGTTCAAGGGTGATCTTCAAGGCGTCGGTGACATGCACATCCCAGCTCTTCCCGAAAATCGTAATGACCGGTGTCTCCGACTGAAGCATCGCCTGGGTGTTGCTATCCTTGTCGGCGCTGTTGTTGATCCGGCGAGTGGAGCCGAAAGCGCTGATCTTCGCATGCTTGAGCTGCACCCCCCTGATTTTCTTGAAGTACTCCACCGACATCGGATTAGAGCCGGGCCAGCCGCCTTCGATATAGTCGACCCCGAGATCGTCGAGCGCGTGGGTGATACGTACCTTGTCGTCGACCGAGAGGTTGAAATTCTCGGCCTGGGTACCGTCTCTAAGTGTCGTGTCGTAAATTTCTATGGCTCGTGCCATGACCCTTGTCACACCTCCAGGTTGAAACCAATGGCGCTTCATTCCCCTCAGACGAAAATGAAGCCGTCGAGTAAACCGTATACCTTAAGAAAATTAAGCGAAATTGCAAATACTTTAGAATTCAAGCGATTCAGCGCAGGTGTCTATCAGCCTGCACTCAGGTGGGGTGCTCAGAATTGCAGCGAACGGTCGCGGTGCACCGACTGACAGCTGGCAACCGCCTTTACCTGCTCGGGAGACAAGCGGCGCTGCAGCCGGAGACCGATAGAATCCTTGATGGCCTTGTCATAGGAGGCCAGGGCAGGGGCTATCTCGGCTGCTGCCCGGCTGCGCCACTCGACTTCAGCGCTAAATATCTCCAGGCCGTCTCTTAGTTCCGCAACCGCTTTTTCTGGATCTGGATTTTTTCCCCTGAGGGCTCGACGCGCCCTGGAAAGCGCGGTCCTGATGGCGCCCGCGCCGGCAATTGTGCCAAGGTCTTGTTCTGATTCTTTGAGCAGTGCCATACCATTTTCCGCCGGACTATTGACAATAGCCGCCTCCAGGGCTGCCAGCTGCTGTTCAAGACCGGCCAGGTCCGCAGCGCTGTCAAGGACGCCTCTCAGATCCGCTATCGTTTCGTAGACCTGGTCTACATTGCTCCGGTAGCTGCGACGCGCGGCCTTTTCGGCCTTGTCCAGTTCGGTATAGATTTTGTTCGCCTCAGTCCAGCTCTCGGGGATCTGTTTTTGAAGATCCTCTATCTTGGCTTTGCTGTTCTCTATTTCGCCTTCAATACGTTGGAGAGCATTTTCATCAGGAGTATCACTCCGGGAAACTCTCATCATGTCCTGTTCCAGTTCCTCGATTACCTGTTCGAGTCTGCGTTGTTGCGACTGCAGACCGCGAACCTGATAATGCAGGGGACGGTACCCGGGTTCATAGCTGATGCGGTCTGCTTCAGCCTG
>JARFQM010000236.1 GCA_029287755.1 Desulfofustis sp.
AGATATCATTGGCGTGTTTTCACTCACCGATGCGGCCAGAAACAGATCCGGATCATGCCAGGCATGTATCATCAGCAGGATTCAAATAACTCCCTGACAAACGATTATTTCTGAGAACCGGCGCCCTCAGCGCAGAAAAATTATTTTTCCTGCAGCCACCTGCGCAGAACGGCAATATGTTCCGGTCCTATACCGCAGCATCCGCCAATAATTGTCGCGCCGCGGCGGCACCAGGTATCCACAAAACCCAGGTAGCTCAGCGGGTCGAGATCCTGACGGATGTCGTGCAAATCAGAATTGGCTAAGGTATCACCCTGCTGGGTAGGAAAGGCATTGGCATAGACCCCTACCGGCAAAAAGATGTGGGCCGACCTGAGCTCTTCAATTGCTGCCTCGACGGCCCTTGACATGACCTCCGGTCGACTGCAGTTGAACAGGATGGCGGAAGCCCCGAGTCCTATTGCCGAGCGCACCGCACCTTTCACCATCTGCCCGGAACGAAGACGGGGGGAATCTTCTGGTGACTTTTGTTCATCTCTAAGGGTGAAGGAAACCCAGAGGGGCCGATCGTCATTGCCAAGAGCTTCTGCCACCGCCTGAGCTTCATCCACGGAACTCGTTGTTTCGGCGAGCCAGAAGTCAACATAAGGTTCGAGTGCCTCAACAAGTATGTTCAGGATTTCCGGAGCCCGCTCAGGAATGAATAGATCGGGCCGGTACGATCCAAAAAGCGGCGGCAGTGACCCGGCAACCGTGGTTCCCCACTTCGCTGCCACTTCCCGGGCAATCTGACCGGCGACAGCGGCCAGATCTGCTCCGCTGGCAAAAAAGCGTTTCTCACCCAAATGAAAGGGAACAACGGCATAATTGCTGGTTGTGAGGATATCACACCCCGCCGCCGCAAAAGATTCGTGCGCTTTCCTCACCAGCGTAGGAGCCTCCATCAGCGCTAAGGCGGACCACTCCGGTTGTCGAAACGGAGCGCCCAGCCTCAGGAGTTCCCGCCCCATTCCCCCGTCGAGAAGGGTGATGCGTGCTGGTTGGCTGCCCTCTTTCATGTCACGTCGCTACAGTTCCTGCCGATTTAAAAGCCTTACAGTAGAGCCTTTTGCAAAACTAAGATTGTCGTTCAAAATCAAACCATGCGAGAAATTTTATCACAGGCATATGATTGATATTCCGAGGATAAAATTTTGAGCATAACGCAGAGTGTGGGCGAAAAGATCGTTTTGCAAATGGCTCAGTAGTATAGCTGGTAATGATGATCATTATGCATTAAATGAATAAAATTGGCCGCTTGTTAAAGTGAGCGTAGCACAAATGTGGAAGAAGGCAATTTATGGAATTCATCCCAAAAATAAAACCTCCTGCTGAAACAGGAGCCCCCTGTCCCTTGTATTTCCTTATCAAGGATCAGCAAATAATAGTTGGGTACCGCCACGACCACTATTGGATTCCCTCAGAAATCGATATCCTGTCATATAATCTCGAGGTTGAACAATCTCACTTCATCGGCACCTGGAATGATCGTTTTTGCTACGCCCTGGAGTTTTCTGCACACCTCTCGCCGGCCGACTCTTTAACATCGATTTCTTTGCGGGATGCTCTCAGCCAATTTTCCTCCAGTGAAATCCGGGCAATCAGTCTCGCCAAGCAAATTCTCACCTGGGACAGAAATTTTCGTTTCTGCGGCCGCTGCGGACAACCAACAATCGAACTGGCCGATGAAAGGGCAAAGCTATGCGCCAGCTGCGGGTTAACGAACTATCCGCGATTATCCCCCTCAATTATTGTGTCCGTGATCAGAGATGATCGTATTCTGCTCGCCCGCTCGAACCGTTTCCCGACAGGCATGTATTCCGTTCTCGCGGGTTTTGTTGAGCCAGGTGAAACCCTTGAAGAATGTATCCGCAGAGAAGTTCTGGAAGAAGTGGGCGTTGAAGTGAAGAATATTCACTATTTCGGAAGTCAGAACTGGCCATTCCCTCACTCGCTGATGATCGGTTTTACCGCCGCCCATTCAACCGGTGAGATCAGTATCGATAACGACGAAATTGTTGATGCCCAGTGGTTTGAGGCGGGGAATTTACCGAAACTTCCCGGCAGCTATTCAATAGCCCGACATCTGATAGATCACTTCTGCAATAGCTCCCTATCTGCCGCCCGATAAGAGCAGTTACTGTGTGTCAATCAGCCTGACGATGCGATCGTAGTCAAATTTCTTGGAAAAACGCGACAGAACCTCCGCCAGGGCGCTGTTGCGGCTCCTGATTTCAGCAATTATCTGATCGATCCTGTCGGCGTCGCACAGATCCGCCGCCCTTGCCAACCTCTCTACTATTTCTTTTGGCAATTCCGACAGCTGGACAGACAGTTCACCGTTATGCAAGAGTCCCATTGACGAAGCAGGTTGAGTCTCCTGCGCTGCATCTGCGTACACATACTGAACGCCGATGTGTTCAGCCATTACTTTAAATATGTCGGACTCACGAAACGGTTTGCGCACGAAATCGTCACAGCCGCTGGCAAATGCCCTCTCTTTGTTTTCTTCAAAGGCACTGGCAGTCAAAGCAATAATCTTGGTGTCGACTTGCGCTGGCGAGTCTTTGCTTAGGGATCTGATTCTTTCGGTCGCCATATACCCATCGAGGACCGGCATACGCAAATCCATCCAGATAAGATGCGGCTGCCACCCTTTCCAGATGTCGACTGCTTCCATCCCGTCAGATGCCTCACGGACCTCGAAACCGACTTTGGTGAGCAAAGTGACCAGCAGTTTTCGACTGAGCTTGTTGTCCTCGACGACAAGTATGCGAAAGGCATCCTGCCCCTGTTCGAGACCAATGACTTTCCGTTCTAAGTCCGAAACTGCTTCATAGGCTCCATCAACGATTTCGAGTTCCATGTCGAACCTGAATATGGTCCCTTTACCGACCTCGCTTTCAACCGTCAATTCACCCCCCATCATATTTACGAATTTCTGACTGATGGGAATACCG
>JARFQM010000262.1 GCA_029287755.1 Desulfofustis sp.
TCGATCACCGCCCCTCTGCTGGCATTGACGACCACGGCCCCATCCGGCAGCATTTCGATGCGCTCCTTATTGAGCAGGCCGGCGGTTTCCGCTGAAGCCACGCAATGCAGGGCCAGGAAATCACAATGGGGCATCAGCGCCTCGACCGTCTCATGGTAGGTCGCCCCCTGCTCAAGCTGCGGATCGACCCGGCGCCTGTTGTGATAATGAATGGTCATGTCGAAGGCCCGGGCCCGCTGGGCGACCACCTGTCCCACCCGGCCGAAGCCGACGATGCCAAGCCGCTTGCCGGTGACCTGAACGCCCACCATGAAACTCGGACTCCAGTCCTTCCACTCCCTGGTCCTCACCAGTTTCTCTCCCTCGCTCGCCCTTCTGGCGGCTCCCAGCATAAGCATCATGGTCAATTCGGCGGTGGCATCGGAGAGTACGTCGGGGGTGTTGGTGACGATGAGTCCGCGCTTCTTGGCTGCCTCGACGTCAACATGGTCGTAACCCACCGAGAAGTTGGCGATGGCTTTGATCCTGGCGGGCAGCCGCTCGATTACTTCGGCGCTGAATTTTTCGGTATGGCAGGGAAGGATGGCGTCGGCCTCCGCGGCCATGTTGATGATGTCAGCACTTGAGTAGAGGGTATCCGTCGGATTGAGAATGGCTTGGTAGTCTCGCCGCAGACGGTCTTCCACCGCCTCGGGCAGTTTTCTGGTAACAAGGACAACTGGCTTCATCTTACCTTCTCCGTCCATTAAAAGGCCCGCCGTTTATGTAACACCATCTTCCGACACGTACACCACCCGGGAGCGTCTCCCCTGCTATATCATGTCCTCACCTTGCGTGATTCCGTTATAGTAGTCATAGAGCAGGGCACAAAGGTTAATGACGATGATGATCCAGAGAACCGGCGATTTCAATCTGATGGCATAATACAACAGGTACACCAGTGCCATGAGGACCGCTATTCCACCAGTGATTGCATTACTCATTGGGTCTGTCGCTCCTTACTTGTAGGTTTCTGTGCTGCAGTGCTGCAATGGCCCCAGTTCAGGCTGATGCCACCGTTTCCACAAGCCAGCGCGCGGTTCTTAAAAGACGCGCGTCATCACCCCGGCTGCCGACAAGCTGGACGCCCAATGGCATGCCTTGCTCACCCTGCAGAAGGGGCAGGGTTATGGCCGGCATACCGCAGAGTGTCCAGATCGTACAGAACATCGGACTGCCGGTGGACTCGAGCCCGGCGGGTGCTTCCCCCACCGTCGCCAAAGTGATAATGGCATCGTGCCATTCGAACACTTGCTCAAAGGCGCCGTAATAAATATCTCTGGCCGCCACCGCGTTATTATAATCCACCGCCAGCACCTTCTGCCCCCGCTCGATCATCTGCTTGAGAGTATCGCTGAGCTGGTCAGCCCCGTCCCTGTACTCGGCGGCAAAACTGCGGGCCAGATCGGCCTCCATAATCTGGCGATGATGCTCGTGGGCCCCGTTGAACATGTCCGGAAGGTGGATTTCAGCAGCCGATTCACCCAGCTCAACCACCAGCTCCTCAAATGCCGATCGGGTAAATGGATCGGCCTCTTGCCAGACGGGGGTTTTGACAAAGGCAAGCCGGGGCTCGACCGGCGGTTTCTCGGCCTGGACCGTGAAGAGTCCCGGCCTGGCCTGCATAATCGAATCAGGGTCGCTGGGATCATAGCCAACAAGTGATTCGGCAATCAGCGCCACGTCCTCGATGGAGCGGCCAAACACCCCGATCTGGTCCAGCGGCCGCGACTGGGGCAACACCAGATGCCTGGAAATATGGCCAAAAGTCGGTTTATATCCGTACACCCCGCAGAACGATGCCGGCCTGATCATCGAACCGTTGGTCTGGGTGCCGACGGCCAGAGGGACCATTCCCGCGGCGACGGCCGCCGCCGAGCCGCTTGATGACCCCCCGGGCGTGCGCTCAAGATCGTGCGGATTTCTGGTTTTGCCCGGATGAAATACGGCCAGCTCAGTGGTGACCGTTTTGCCCATGATTATCGCACCGGCCTCGCGCAGTTTGGCAACAACAGTGGCATCCTGCTGTGGTTGACGGCCTCGGTGCAGGACAGTCCCGTCTTCGGTTGGCATGTCCTTGGTATCGAAGATATCCTTGACACCAACCGGCACCCCGTGCAGTGAACCGAGCGGCTGTCCCAGCTGCAATGCCGTGTCGGCCCGCTGAGCCTGTGCAAGAGCAAGTTCGGGGTCGATGAACGCCCAGGCGCCGATCTTGTCCTCCAGGCGCTCAATCTGCTCCAGACAGGCGCTGACCAGATCTTTTGAACTGATCAGTCCGTCACGAATGAGTTGTGCCGCCTCGGCTGCTCCTTTTAATGCCAGATCCATAACCGCGCTCGCTAAAAATCCTTTAATGAACCCCGTAAACCAATCCCGGCAGCCAGGTGGTAATAAACGGGAAATTGTAGAGGATTACCATGGCCAGCAGAACCATGAACAGGAAGGGCATTGATCCCTTGAAAATGGTGGTCAGCTGTATATGGGGCGGGGCAATGCCCTTCAGATAGTAACAGGACATCGCCATTGGAGGAGTCAGAAACGAGGTCTGCAGGTTATAGGCCACAAGGATCCCAAAAAACAGCGGATCGATATTAAAGGCATCAAGCAGGGGAAGAAAGATCGGCACGAAAATAATGATGATCTCGCTCCATTCCAGGGGCCAGCCAAGCAGGAAGATAATGAACTGCGCCAGCACCAGAAAAGCAACCGGCGGCAAGTTGAGCCCGATCACGAATTCCTCGATAACATGATGACCGCCTAAATAGGAAAATACCGAGGAAAAGGTCCAGGAGCCGACGAACAGCCAGCAGACCATGGCCGAGGTTCTGGTGGTCAGGTAGACCGAATCCCTCAGTCGCTTCCAGGTCAGCTCTTTGTAGCTGGCAGCCAGTATAATACTGCCAAAGGCTCCCACCGAGGCAGCCTCGGAAGGGGTGGCCAGACCGAACAGGATCGACCCAAGCACCGCCAGGATCAGGACCGTCAGCGGAAAGACCGAAGTGAGGAGCATCATGAACAATTCCTTATTGGGAATGTCGGTCTGCTCTTTTGGCGGCTTCGGGGCCAGCTTCGGGTTCAGTTTCGCCCTGATGATAACATACATGATATAGAGCCCGGCCAGTAAAAAGCCAGGGAGCAGTGCGCCGGCATAAAGACGTACCACCGAGACGCCGGAAATAGCGCCGTAGACAATGAGCATGATGGAGGGTGGTATGAGTATGCCGAGGCAGCCTCCGGCACAGACCACACCAGCTGAGAGTTTTTCGTCATAGCCGGCCTTGAGCAGGGCCGGAAAGGCCAGCAGTCCCATCAGGGTCACCACCGCCCCGACAATACCCACCGCAGTGGCGAAAATGGCACAGGTCATCAGGGCGGCAACAGCCATGGCGCCGGGCACGAAACGAGCAGCGATGTTGAGGCTGAAAAAGAGCCGCTCAACTATATTGGCCCGCTCGACGATATAGCCCATGAAGAGAAAGAGCGGCACCGCCACCAGCACGTCATTGATCATGACCGAATAGGTCTGATTGACGAGCAGATCGAAAATCTGGTTCTGCAGGGGATGCTCAAACCAATTCGGTGGAGCATACGCATAATAGCCAAACCCAACCCCCATTGCCACCAGCGTGAAACATATTGGAAACCCAAGCAAAATCGAGGCCACGAAAGACCCCATCATTACCATCGCAACTTGCGGATCTGTCATTTCGGGCCCTCCTGCTGTCCAGCGACCTCTTGACCGGCAGCTTCAGCTTGCTGCTGAGCAGCCAACTCACGCTGATGCTGTTCTGCCAGTACCGTCTCCATCTCCTCGACGTCGTGCAGGCGCGTTGGCCAGGCACCGTTCTTCAGACAAATAATACAGCGAATGGTCTCGGCTATGCCCTGCAGCAGCAGGACTGCCGAAGCAACCGGGAGAATCGTCTTGAGCGGCGACACCGGTACGCCGGCCGGGCTGTTGATGCTGATTTCACCGCGCGGCCCTTCAAAGCCATACGGCATGTAACTCCACGACTCACCGGCGTAAATGATTCCTGCATAAATCAGGGCGAGGACGCCCGGATAAAAAAACAGAAAATAAAGGGTCAGTTCGATTCCGGCCTGAATCCTCGGGGGCCAGAGCCGGTAGACAAAATCGCCGCGGACATGGGCGTTGCGCGACAAGGCATAGCCCCCGGCCATCATGAACAGGGTTCCGTACATGATATAGCTGATGTCGAAGGCCCAGG
The DNA here is from genome assembly GCA_029287755.1 of Desulfofustis sp. The sequence continues at coordinate 4,272 of JARFQM010000262.1, forward strand.
AGGTGGGCGCGCGCAGCACATAACGCACGAAAACCTCATAGGTCGTCGCAAGGCACAATATCAGGATGCACCAGGCAAAGGATTTTCCCACCCAGGCAGTGAACCGGTCGATAAAATTGAGAAAGGCATTCATGCTTGCGTCCTCAAGTGGATTTCACACACAAAGAACCGAGGGGCGCAGTCCGTGCCGGCTCCCCTCGGTTGGGTACAACGCCATTTTAGTTTCTTTTAGAACCCAAGCTCACCCGGGAAGTAGTGATCAAAAGCGAGTTTGTAGTCCGCTGAATTCATGAGCTCATAGTAGGCCACCCGTTTGGCGAACTCTTTGTATGACTTGACAACCTTGGCAAAGAACGGGTCTTTCTCGAGCTGGGGAAGTACCTCATCCCAGGCCTTGAGCTGATCTTTCATGACCGATTCCGGAGTACGGTAGACCTTGACACCGGCCTCGTTCTTGAGCCACTCGAGATCAGCCGAGTAGCGGTCCTGTCCCTTCCAGAAGTTGTCGGAAGAGGCCGCCTCGGCCGAGTAGCGCAGGATCGCCTTATGCTCGTCAGGCAGCGCGTTGTACTTGTCCTTGTTGAAAACGATTTCGAAGAATTCGGCCGCCTGGTGATAGGATCCAAGCATATATACCTTGGAAACATCCTGGGCCCCGAAACTTCTGTCTGAGGTCGGGTTGTTGAACTCGAATGCCTCGATCACGCCGCGCTCCAGTGCCGGCACGATCTCGCCGCCCGGCAGCTGGGTGACCTTGACGCCCATGGCCTGCATCAGATCGGCGGCCAGGCCTACCGTGCGGTACTTGAGGCCAACCATTTGATCGGAGCTTTCAATCGGCTCCTTGAACCAGCCAAGCGGCTGGGTCGGCATCGGCATACAGAAAAAGCCGACGAGATTGAGATTCAGATTCTCCAGGAGTTCCTGATACAGTTCGAGACCTCCGCCGTAGTACATCCAGGCCAGGCCTTGATGAGCATTCTGCCCGAAAACTGGTCCAGTACCGAACAGAGAGGCGACCTTGCTCTTCCCATACCAATAGACGGCCACCTGGTGACCGGCGTCGAGCACGCCCTTGTGCACTGCGTCCTGTACCTGGAAGGCCTTAACCACTGCCCCTGAGATAAGATACTGGATTTTCAGGCGGCCGCCCGCCATTTCGTTGACGCGCTTGACGTAGTCTTCGGCATACTCGTTGAAGATATCCTTTGCGCCCCAGGCACCCTGCATTTTCAGGGTGGTGGTTTGAGCGCGGGAAACCATGGGGAACCCAATTGTAGCAACCGTAGCGGCTCCTGCTGCCGCGGCTGCCGTCTTCAGGAACTTGCGGCGTCCGACTTGGGGTTCTCGTTTGACTACCTGTTTTTTCTCTTCGTTTTTCATCTAGGGTACCTCCTCGCAGAGTTGAAATAAAACAAGTTAAAGGTATCGGAAAATTTTCCGATACGCACCATGTACACAGCGCCCGATCCCGCAGGATCGGTCGGTGCACAAACCCTATCCAGCACAAGTCCCTACCGTGATTCTGGTAAACAAAAAATTCGTCAAACTGCCGGTGGCACTGTCATTGCCGGTCTTTCAGTATTTTATGTCCTGGTAAGACCACCATCGCTTACCGGAAAATCCAATTCTTTCCCCTCCCCGGCCGCTGGCAGCCGATCATGCTGTTCACTGCCCAGGAGTAAAACAATAACAAAAGCTCTCAAACGCCTATAAATGGAGCTGCCGAATCAGGCGAGCAAGGCCGCGATCCAGACAAAGACTAGAAAACAATGATCACGCCATCTTCCGCTAGACTACGCTCGCTTACGAGCATAATAGACGCCGCCGAACTGCTGATAAGAAGGCACTGCAAGGCGCTCTATCCAACTCCGTGGAACTCACTATACCTGATATCATCAAAATTTCTAACGTTTTCCTATAGAATTACTAATTAATCAGACGGCGATCCGGGCCTATCAAATTATAACCACCATAGAAAAAGATAATCATTGACCAGTGGCCTGAGAAGCAGCAGTCATAAATTGGTCTGACCTGAGACTTACGCTCATGGTCAACTTTGGCACACTGTCTTTGAGGTGCTCTTAAAAAAAGATGATTTTGGAGGTCTTCAGGAAAAAAACAAAGAGGACGGTAAAACCAAACAGGAGGCTGTAGGGCAGGATCAGATCTCTGGTGACGACGCCGCCGCCTTTGATCCGGTCGATGATCCGATGGGTCGCATAGAGCGAGGCAAGAAAACCGCCGGCCACAGTGATAACCTGGATCAGAGCAGAGGCATCGGGACTGATCAGTCGGGCACCCTCCCGCACCGGGGTCAGGCTGAACATCTCACGCAGATTGGCGGCCAGACGCCAGGAATCGGAGACAAAAATCTCGAAGTAGACCGCCAGATAAACACCCAGTATGATCGGAATAAACCCGTAGCCGAGCAGCCTCAGGATCAGGATCCGGTCGATCTTGCTCAGGTAGGCCTGCAAATTAACTGTCAGGTAATAGCCGACCTGAAATATAAAAATGAGACCGAAGAAAACCGCAGAGCCAAGCAGCGCGAAGGGCACCCGGCCAAGCAGACCGGGGTAGCTCTGCTGGGCGGAATAAATCAACTCGTAGAACTCGGTGTGCAGGGCAAAGAGAAAGAAAATGGCGCCCAGCGAGACGATCAGAAAGCTGTCCGGCCGGCGCGGCGCCTCTATATCCCAGAGTTCCTGGGGCGCCATGCGAACATTGAGATGAACCGAATGCTTGTTGCAGTGCTTCATGCATCTGCCGCAGACGATGCAGTCCCTGTTGTTGTCGACCATGAAGGGATGGCGGAACATGGGGCAGCCCTCTGTTTCCAGGTCACCGGCGTAGCAGGCGTGATCCTCGCAGCGATTCAGGCAGAGATGCCGATTGGACCGTACTTCCAATATCGAAGGCATGGCGAATATGGCATTCACGGCACCCAGCGGGCACAGGTAGCGGCACCAGGCCCTGCGCTTGAAAAAGAGGCTGAACAATATCGAGCCGATGGTCACGGCCAGGATTATCCAGCCGGTCAGCACCGGATTGTCATAAGCATTCCAGACAATCTCGACCCAGAGAACGATGATGCAGAGCCAGGCCATGATCCAGCCTGAATATTTTTTCAAAAACACCGGGGTTGAGCGGGTGGGTTTCACCAGCCGCTGCAGCAGGGTGCCCGGCAGAGCCAGCGCGCAGACCGAACACCAGGTACGGGCCAGAAAAAAGAAGGAAAAGAATAGTAGCGGCCAGCCCAGCACCCAGCTCAGGGTGATGCCGAGATTCTTCTCCGGATCTTCGGGGCCGAAGAACAGAGTCAGCACCGCCACCAACAGCACGACACCTATCACGGCGCTGGGCAGGGCCGGATAGAGTCTGCTCTCGATCAGCGAGCGGACCCAGCCGAGGCGCAGCAGGTTGAATTCCCATTTCCCTTCACTTTTGGGAAGCCCCAGCAGGATATGATCGCTCAGCAGTTCATCGTCTCTGGCCAGCATCACCGCCCGCTGTATCACGGTGGACAACTCGGTCAGATTGCCCGGCCAGTCGTAATTCATCAGGATGCCCAGGGTCTCGGGGGCGACGGCCCGTAATTTCTTGCCGTATTCACGGCCGAACCGATGCAGGTAATAATCGACCAGGTGAGGAATATCTCTTTTGTGAAAGCGAAGCGGGGCCACATGAAATGCATGGGGTGCCAGAATCTCTTCCAGATCCGGGGTCAGCAGCTGACCTTCTCTGATGTTCTCGATGGAAAGATCGCTGATAAATATCAGCCGGGCCGCAAACGCGATTTCACGCTCCCCTCCTTCCCGGGTGAAAAACAGGGTGCGTACGGCAGCCGCGATTTTATCCTGCACGGCCGGCGGCAGTTGATCGCAGTGCCTGAACACCACCGTACCCCGGCAGAACTGTTCCAGTATGCCGGTCTGCTTGACCTGGCTGAAGGGAAAGAAATCGTGTCTCTCGCCAAAGAGTTTTTTGGCCAGTTCATCGGCGCTCAAATCTCGTACATCGATCTCGATATAGGGACCTTGAGCCTGGTTCCCCTGCAGGTGAATCTGCTTGGCGATCAGCCGGCGACCGGTTCCCGATTCCCCGGTCAGAAGCACTGGATCGTCCATGGAGGAGAAACGTTCAATGGCGGCCTGTATCTCTTTGGCAGACTGGGAACGCATTATCCGTTCCTTGCTGCCGGCCTCCTCGGCCTCACCATTATCCCCGTTAAGGGGCATCATATCGACGATGCGGATTTCTTCACGGGTCGAGATATCGCAGACCTGAAGAGCCGATGACCGGTTCTGGAAGGACAGCCGCAGCCGCTCCGCCAGGGCCGCTTCTATCTGCTCCTGAACGATGCGGAACTCGGCCAGCAGGCGCCGGAAAAAACGGTCGGTGAAGCAGAGCAGCACCGAATCACAGAGCGAGCGGATGGTCAGTGACTGGGGCTTGTTGGTAAGCAGGGAGGTTTCGCCGAAATGCCCACTGGGACCAACTCTGCCGACTATTGTATTGATCCCGTCGTCTCCTTCCATGAGCAGTTCCATCTCACCGGCAGCAACCACGTAAAAGGTATCCGCCGTATCACCCTTGCGATGGACGATATCGCCTTCAGCCACGTGCCGCACGGTGACATTGTCGATGATGGTGTCAAGCTGCTGGGAACTAAGGTTTTTGAATAAAACCGTATGCTTGAGGTATTGACGGATTAGTTCGTGCTTCATCGTGCTTTTGATTCAACCGGATCCTATTGGCTCAGCTGCTGAATTCCCTCGCCTGATCAACCGGTGAAATGAGGTGGGACTTTATGGCTTTCTTGATGAGCGGTGCGACCGAATAGACGTCCACCAGGTGGTCGGGCTCGACAGCGGGATAACTGTCTGAGCCGATTACCCTGACGATTCTGCCCTGCTCGAATTTGTGCCGGGCGTCTCCGGCCAGCACCAGGTGGGTGGCCAGTACGTAAACCTCTCTGGCACCGGCATCGAAGCAGCGATTCGCCGTCTGAATTATCGACCCGCCGGTGCGGATCATATCGTCACAGACAATGGCGGTGCGCCCCTTGACCACTGATGATATCTGCCCGACAATGGTCTCGTCGGTATCGTATCGATCTTTGTCGGCCGCCGTGTGAGGGCAGTTGAGCAGGCTCGCCAGCCGGGCCACCCGTTTGGAGAACCCATAGTCGGGAGACACCAGGACAAAATTTTCCAGCCCGAGCGAGCGCACCTTTTCCACCACCAACCGATCGGTCCAGATATGCTTGGTTCTGATCTCACCCGTGTGGGCGTGAAGGACCGCCTCTGAATGCAAGTCGATGAAGGCCACGAAATCGGGCCGGGCCCGGAAAATCTGCCTGGTCCTGGTTATTCCCTTGGGAATTTCGAGGCTGTCAGGTTTGGCCCGCTCCATGGTCGAATAGCCCAGAAAGGGGATAACCACGTTAATCGTTGCGGCATTCCAGTAGCGGCCGCCCTGGATCAGGTCGAGTACTTCCTGGTGGGAGGAATCGTTGTGGGTCGCCCCGATGATTACCAGCACTTTCTCCGCTATTCTGGTCGGAAAGGCGTGATAGCGCTCGCCGTCGGCAAACCGCTTGCGGATCATTTCGGAAAATTCGACGCCCAGAAGATCGGCAACTTTTCGAGCCAGAGGGGTCGAAGCTTCGTTGGCCACCAGTATCAGGTTGTGTGCCTTCATCGATTCTACTTTTCTTTTTCCTGCGCGAATGCGTCGCTATAATTGATCGGCGCCTGCACCCCTTTAAAGACGAGCAGCGCTCGCTGCGCCCCGGAGTAAGGAAGCCGGTACGCCTTCGTATCAGCTAAATACCAGCCTTCCCCTGCCTCTGACATGGCGTCAAGCTCTTCCAGATAGCCCGGGCCTTTCATGCAGACAACCGACGATCCATATTCCCGGAAGCGGCCACAGAGGGCGAGGAAATCGCCGACCTCGGCCACTGCCCTGCTGACCACCCAGGTGAAGGCAGACTCACCCTCGAT